>JBFIJS010000698.1:0-2774 GCA_041600595.1 Saprospiraceae bacterium
GGCTTTCCGGGTGTTGCCAAAAGAGCGACTTTTCCTGCTCCGCATTTTTTAAACATACTTAAATTACACGACACTAACTAACTGACTAACTAACTTCCAATTCCCGTTGAGCGTTTTAATAACAGATGTGAAAGATAGGGCGAATAATTTTTCTGTGAAAATATATTTTATTGGTATAAATAAATGATTAAATGTAACCCGGTCATTCACCGCAGCCTCTCGTTGGTTAATTGTTAGAGCGGTTAATTATTGCCCCACCTGTTTGCAACGAATCTAAAACATGGAAAAGCAGATGTTTCTCTTTACCTTTAGCTGATCATCTTTTATTCATTCACGAAAAATCAACTATCATGAAAACGGAAACTAAATGGGCTGTCATTGCATCCATCATTTTATTCGTTTGGCTTTTCCTGGAAAAACTGCTGGGTCTGCAAACTCCTGATAAAATGGCCACCTGGGCTATTATAGACATGATCGGCAGTGTGTTAATTTTTGTCGTAGCCTATTTTATGGTGACCCGTGAAAAACGGGAGCACGACCTCCGGGGGATCATGAGTTGGAACCAGGGTTTCTGGGCAGCAGCCATTATGACCCTGATATTTATCCCCATCAGCACTTTAGTCGTGTATATTTTTGCGGTAGCCATCAATCCGGACTTTGCTTCCAATGTTTTTGAATTCTTTAATAAAGGTAGCATTGAGCGCGATCCGATCGACGCTTTTCTTGCCAGCCACGTTCAGATAGGTGTCATCGCCGGACTGATTTTTTCTGCACTTTTTGCCTTCATCAACAAGCGGGCTGCTGCCACCTGACCAAAAAAAATACAACCGGATAACTACACTCAAGCTGGTAAAAAATATTCCATCGGGAAAAACCTGGCCCCGAAGCGACTCCGCTCCAGGTTCACTCTTTCCATGCCACCGTGGAGGTTGAGCCTCCGATTCCCGTACTGATACCAACAGGATTTTCAATACCTTTGCCGCCATCTTAAAATCCGAAAATTCTATATTGATCCATGCGTTTCATCAAACAATCAATCAGCGGCATCCTCCTTCTTTTTCTTTTTTTGGAAATAGGCTGTAAGTCTGACCCAAAGCCCCCGCCGCCCCCGGCCCCGGCATCCAAAGTGGAAGCCCCCAAATTTGACCGGGACTCCGCATTTTCTTTTGTGGAAAAACAAGTGTCGTTTGGCCCGCGGCTGCCCAACACCAACGGGCATTTGGCCTGTAAAGAATGGTTGGTGGAATCATTCAGGAAATACGGATTGCAGGTAACCGAGCAGCCGTTCCAGGCGACTGCCTACACTGGCACCGTCCTCAACGGCTATAATATCATTGCCCAATACAACCCAAAAGCTTCCAGGCGAATCATGCTGGCTGCCCATTGGGACACCCGGCACATCGCTGATTCTGATTTGAGTACCGAACGTCGGGAGGAGCCGATCCCGGGTGCCGATGATGGCGGAAGCGGGGTCGGTATTCTGTTGGAGATCGCCCGTCAATTGCAAGCCAATCCGGTGGATATCGGGGTCGATTTTGTGTTGTTCGATGCAGAAGACCACGGCGACGATGCCAGCGAAGAATCCAGGCACGAAACCTGGTGCCTCGGATCGCAGCATTGGTCCAGAAACCTCGTACCACCTGGCTACAACCCGAATTATGGCATTCTGCTCGACATGGTCGGAGCCCGCAATACGAAGTTTCCGAAGGAAGGGGTGTCTTTGAACTTTGCGCCACAATTGGTAAACAAAGTCTGGGCATTGGGTCAGGAGCTGGGCTACGGCCGCTTTTTTATCAACGAGACCATGGCCGGCGGTGTGACCGACGATCATTACTTTGTGAACACCATCGCCAAAATTCCCATGATAGACATCATTGGCATGCCCAAGCCCCCCGGCACCAATAACAGTTTCGGCCGGCACTGGCATACCCACGACGACAATTTAGAGGTGATTGACATTCGCACCCTGCGGGCAGTCGGGCAAACTGTTCTGGAGGTAATTTACCGGGAAGCAGCAGGTCAGTTCTAACAATGGCTATTGTCGTTTAAAGCGGCGCGTACATTTACTGAAATATAATATTCAAATAACCCGTCCCGAAGTCACTTTGGGGCACATGCTAAAACAAACAATGGTTTCCATTATCATGGGCAGCGATTCGGATCTGCCAATCATGCGGCAAGCTGCCGACGTTTTAAAAGAGTTTGACATTCCTTTTGAGCTGACTGTAGTCTCGGCACACCGTACACCCGACCGTATGTTCACTTTTGCTAAAAAGGCTCACCAAAGGGGGATTAAGGTCATTATTGCCGGGGCGGGCGGAGCGGCCCATTTGCCGGGCATGGTTGCCTCACTGACACCTCTGCCGGTCATCGGGGTTCCAATCAAATCCTCCAACTCCATTGACGGCTGGGATTCAGTTCTTTCTATTTTGCAAATGCCCAACGGCGTACCCGTCGCCACGGTTGCCCTGAATGCCGCTAAAAATGCGGGGTTGCTGGCCGCTGAAATACTGGCAACAGGCGATGGTGAACTCCTGGAAAAAATGGTTGCTTATAAGAAAGGAATGGCCGACGGCGTGGCCGTAAAATTCAAAAAGCTGGAGAAGATGGGTTACGAAGCATATTTGGATCAACACAAAAAATAAACGCTACCGGACCAGCGTCAAATCCCCGTAAAACACTTTTCGTTTGCCATCCAAAAACACCACTTCTGCCCGCCAGGCAAATACTGCCGGGTTCATTGGCAGACCTTCAAAGTTGCCGTCCCACCCGTA
>JBFIJS010000699.1:0-2768 GCA_041600595.1 Saprospiraceae bacterium
CGGGCAAAAAGGCCTCCTGCATTATTGACCAGGATATGAACATCGTCCCCAAAAGCTTCCACCGTTTTGGCCTTTAAGTTTTTGATATCAGCCAAATTGGATACATCAGCTTTGACGGCAATTGCTTCACCGCCCAATGATTTTATTTCATTAACCGTTGCCTTAGCATCAGCCTCAGAATTGTAATAATTCACGACCACCTTCGCTCCTTCTTTTGCCAGCGCAACAGATATTGCCCTGCCGATGTCTCTTCCACCTCCGGTCACTACTGCGACTTTTCCGTTGAATTTACTCATGTTCTATTTTTTTTATAGTGGGAAATGGAGAATGGAAGATTAGACGCCTGCCCGTGTTCTCCATTCTCAATTCTCCATTCTCAGTTATTAGATTCCCAACGCCTGACCACCACCGATTTGAACCGTTTCTGCTGTAATAAATGAAGCATCTTTACTGGCCAGGAAAGCGACTACACCGGCAACATCTTCCGGTTGGCCCAACCTTCCCAACATGATATTATTGGCCCATGAAGCAAAGACTTCCGGCTTGGTTGATTTGATTTGCTGGTGAAATGGCGTGTCGATGGTACCGGGCGATACTGCATTTACCCGAATGCCATATTCTGCTAAATCTTTTGCCAATGCCCTTGTGATGGTATGAACTCCGGCTTTGGATGTTCCGTAAATTCCTGCGCCCGGCCCGCCCGCATTCCAGGCTGCATTTGACGTATAGTTGATAATGGAAGGATGCTCGCCCTTTTTAAGAAAAGGAATGGCCGCCCTTGAAGCGAAAAACACAGAATCCAGGTTTAATGCCATGACAAACCTGTAAAATTCTGTAGTCATATCTTCAAACCGGGACCTGCCGCCCAATCCGCCGGCATTGTTTACCAGCACATCAATTTTTCCGTACTTTTCACCAATTTTGGTGATGTTCTCCGTTACGGCTTCTTCTTTGGTAACATCAAATCCGTAATATTCGGCATCAATTCCTTCCGCCTTTAGTTCTTCCACTCTTTCAGCGCCTGCATCATCGTCAATACCGTTTAATATCACGGTATACCCGTCCTGGCCTAATTTTTTTGCTACCGCAAAACCAATTCCGCCAGTGGCGCCAGTTATTATAGCTACTTTTTTTGCACTCATTTTTTATGTGTTTATATCGTTTAAAAAAGGATTGTTTGTTTCAATTGACCGGTTTCAATGGTTCTATTTTCGGGCATAATATCCAGACGCTCGCCATGGCAATCACGGCCAGTGCCGCCCCGATAATAAATGCCGGGGTATAATTGCCGCCCGACGTCAGCCACGGGATGAGATAGGTCAACCCTGCTGCTGTCAACTTGGCGCCCATACCGGCAAAACCGGACAGCGTGCCGACTGTTTTTTTACCATAAAAATCACTGGGCAAAGTCTGGATGTTTCCGATGGCAGTTTGAAAACCAAACAGGATGACTGCCATCAAAAGCACGACAGTAACCGGTCCGCCGGGGTTGGACATGGCCAGCAGGGAGGGCAGCATGATGACACCCCCAAGGGTGATGACCAGCTTGCGGGTCCTGTCCACGCTCCAGCCTGCTTTGATGCGGTTTTGCGCAAGCAATCCTCCAAACCAGGCTCCGAACATGGCCCCGACATAAGGCACCCAGCCGTAGATGCCGATGGTTTTCACATCCATGCCATAGACTTCATTCAGGTAAATCGGAATCCAGATGACGAACAGCCACCAAATCGGGTCAATCGCAGCCGAAGCAAGGATGACGCCCCAGCTTTGTTTGCGGGAAAGCATTTCGCTTGTCGGCGGGTTGTATTCATCCTCCCGGTTGCCGTCCTTGTCCACTTCTTGTGTTTGCTGACCGGTCAGGATGTATTCCCGTTCTTCCTTTGTTAACCACGGGTGCGTTTTGGGCGGGGATTTCACCAGTAACATCCACGGTATGAGCCACAACAAACCTGTCAGGCCGACGAGGATGAAGATGATTTTCCAACTGAAATAAATGGTCAGAAATGCAATCATGGGGATGGAGACGATGCCCCCGATGGCAGCACCGGAATTGAAAAGCCCCTGTGCAAAGGCCCGTTCTTTAACGGGAAACCATTCTGCGTTCCCTTTGGCTGCCCCCGGCCAGTTTCCGGCTTCTGCTATTCCCAAAATGGAACGAAAAATACTGAAGCTCAGCAACCCTCTCGCCACCGAGTGAAGAGCGGTCGCAATGGACCATACCCCGATGGACAAAGCGAAGCCGATGCGGGTGCCTACCCAGTCAAATATTTTCCCGAAAACGGCCTGTCCGAAGGCATAGGAAAACACGAAAACGACCGAGATGAGCGCATAGATTTCTTTGCGTCCGTCATCCGTTTCGTCCGGGTAGAGGTCGGCTGCAATTTCCGGCCAAAGGACGCCCAGCGACTGCCTGTCAATGTAGTTGATGATGGTCGCAAGGGCAATCAATGCTATGACCCACCAGCGTAGTCCTTTAATTTTCATGATAATATGGTTGACGGCGGACGGTTGACGGCATACGGCAATGCACCGCTGAATCAATCGCCACCAATTTCTTTTTTATAAAAAATCCTCCCGGTACGGGCTGAATACATCAATCAATACTCCCGCTTTTTTGCATACACAACCATGCATGACATGGGGCGGGATGTAGTAGGAATCACCGGCTTTGATGGTCTTCACCTTGTCGCCGATGGTCATTTCAAATTCGCCGCTTGCCACGTAGGTCACCTGCGAGTGGTAGTGCTCGTGCAGTTGTCCTACGCCGC
>JBFIJS010000700.1:0-2768 GCA_041600595.1 Saprospiraceae bacterium
CCAGGTCGCCGGCGTTGGCAACCAAAGTACCTTCCGGGGCCTGAATCCCGGTTTTGCTATGGGTGAGCTCGTCGTGGTCAGTGGCAACGAAGAAGAGACCGAAGTTTCCAAAGATAAAATCTACATCTTCAATCACCCGCCTTCCGACCTCAAGCCAGTGGCGGGAATTGCCACCGTATCGGAAGGGAATATGGTTTCGCACGTGCAATTGCTCGCCCGTAACCTCGGCATCCCCAATGCTGTGCTTTCATCCGAAAACCTCTCCGACCTGGAGCGTATGTCCGGCCAGACGGTGTTCTACGCAGTCTCCAACCGGGGAACGATCATTCTGAAAAAGCAGGAAGATATGACGGAGGAGGAGCGACAATTGTTTGAAGTAAAAACACGAAGTGAAGAGCGGATCACCGTGCCGGTGGAAAAAATCGACCTCGGCCAGAAGTCGGTACTCAACCTCCGGAACGTCAACGCCTCGCATTCGGGCAAATTATGTGGCCCGAAAGCAGCCAATCTTGGTCAGTTGAAAATGATTTTCCCCAAGCAGGTGGTCGAAGGGCTGGTGATTCCTTTCGGTATTTTCCGGGAACACCTCAACCAGGATATGCCGGGACAGGAAGGCACTTATTGGGTGTTCCTAAATAGTGCTTTCCAAAGAGCCAGAGCCATGGCAGAAAGTGGCCAAAGCGCTGCAGAAGTGGAAGCTTATGCCTTGTCGCAACTGGAAATACTGCGGGAAGGCATCAAAAAAATCCAACTCCTCCCCTCTTTTGTCGCCGACCTGGAAAACGGCTTTACCAATATCCTCGGGCGACCGATCGGCTCGGTACCGGTATTTTTGCGCAGCGACACCAACATGGAAGATCTCAAGGATTTTACCGGCGCCGGGCTCAACCTCACCATTTTCAATGTGGCGGACCGGGAAAAAATATTGCAGGGCATCAAAGACGTCTGGGCATCGCCCTACACCGAACGGAGTTTCAAATGGCGGCAACGATATTTACTCAACCCCGAAAATGTTTTCCCGTCTATTCTGGTCATTCCCGGAGTGGATGTCGATTACTCCGGGGTACTCATCACCAAGGGCATCACGACCGGCGATGATCGCGACCTTACCATTGCCTTCAGCCGCGGTGCGGGTGGAGCGGTAGACGGGCAGGCTGCCGAATCTTACCTCTTGCACCACTCCCAGCACAGCTACCTGCTATCACCGGCGAGGGAACCTTCTTACCGACGCCTACCCGAAACCGGCGGTACCGTTACCAAATACGCTACTTTCGAATCGCCCATTCTCAATTATGAGAATGTATTTGACATTCGACAGCTGGCTTATGATATTTACCAAAAATTATATGACCCCGGTAGCACCGAGTCGCAGGGCCCATTCGATGTAGAACTCGGTTTCAAAGACAATAAATTATGGCTTTTCCAGATTCGCCCGTTTGTGGAAAATAAGAGCGCCCTCAGTTCGGCTTATTTGGAATCCATTACTCCGCAAATAGATGAAGAGCGGACCATTTCGTTAAAAACAAAATTGAAATAATTGCCGCAACCGCATTTTAATGAAGTGGCTGCCCGTTTGGTAAAAGACGCTGTTCCTTCGATCATCAGCGCTTTTGCCTTTTCAAACAGCCACATTCAATAATCGGCCACCTGTTATGAATAAATCAGCCATCGCTATCATCGTCCTTCTGCTGGCCTTCCTCGTTGGTAGTTTTTATTTCATGAGCCAAAACGTCAAGCTCAATGAAAAAACCAACATCCAAGCCGTCAAACTGGACTCCCTGACCACCGTAAAATTCGACCTGCTCGACGAGATCGACAGTCTGCGGATCGCTTTTGCCGTGATGGCCAATGCGAAAGATTCGGCCAGCCTCGTGCTGGCTGCCGAAATCGAAGCGGCGAAAAAGATCATCGACCGGCAAAAGTCAGAGTTGAGAATCTTTAAAAGGAAAACCGCCACCGAAGTACAGGGCCTGAAAAAAGAGATCGGCGAGCTGGGCGGTATCCGCCAAAAACTGGAGACCGTTATCAGTGATTTACAAAAAGAAAGGGAAGAACTGCTTTCCGAAAATATCGCCCTTTCCGAAAGACTGGAAGTGTCGGAAGAACGCAACCGGGAACTGCTGTATCAGGTGGAAGAACTGGAACAACTGAACCTGTCCAACCTCGACGAACTCAAGAGCCTGCGGGCCAATGCATTTCAAGCCACCAATTTTCAGGTGGAGGTGCAAAATAAAAGCGACAAGCCCACCACCAGTAAAAACCGGGCAAAAACGATTAAAGTCGATATCGACATCAACCAGGTTCCCGAACAATACCTGGGCGAGCAAAATCTTTACCTCGTCATCAAAGACGCCAGGGGCGTCCCGATCGAATCGTTGAACCCCACTAAGGTGACCATCAAATCACCCTACGATACCACAGAGATCATTGCCCAACGGGCAATTTCCACGACCCTGGCAACTTCACAGCGAATAAGCTTTAAACACGATATTGTTAATCGGTTGAATGCCGGTTACTACCGGGTTGCTGTTTATTCTGATCACGGTTTGCTGGGTGCCGCGACGTTCCGGCTGCGGTAATGCCCGGCCGTCGCCTCTAACCCGGATCGCTCTTCGGGTGCGTAAGAAACAGGTTTATCCATCTTTAAAAAATTGACTCCTGCCTGAGGTAAGGGTCGATACACATTTTTATCATGAATTTTAAAAGACTATTAATCAGCATTTTTTTACTCGGCATCTTTTGCCAGACTTTCGCCTACCCGATCGACG
>JBFIJS010000701.1:0-2768 GCA_041600595.1 Saprospiraceae bacterium
GACCGAAACGAGGTCAACTTCCTTTTTGTCAACTTTTATTGGGGCGTCCTAAATCCACCAGGGCAGCTGATCAGAATGCTGCCAAACTCGGAGGATAGCTGGTTCCGGACTCATTTCGGGGTGCGCCTCTGTCTTTTACAAATCGCCTTGATTCTACTTTTTTACCAACAACAAGTCAAAGTAATTTTGATATTTTATGAACCGGGTTTGGGCTCTACTGTTTAAGTTGGTCAGTTGTGGAAGGCGGCCGATACGATGACATCATTAACGGTTTTTCCACCATAACAAGATGACTGTCCGCTTGCCGCCGCCTTGACTACAAACTCCGTAACCGACTGACAATCAACCATTTTCCAATAAATTTTTCCATCATTGAAATACCGTACGATGTCTAACCAACCTTCAGAGATCCGCAGTGAATATGACCAGAATTTCGCCTTTCATCCCTGGAATGTCATGCTTACGCTGACCTTAATTGGGATTGGGGGTCTGTTTTTAGCCACCTGCATCGCCTTCATTTACACCCGGATCGAACATGGCGTGGAGCCCATTAAAATTCCGTGGTTATTCGCCTTTAATACACTGATTTTGCTGGGCAGCAGCTGGACGATGCTCGCCGCCAAAAAAGCTTATCTTTCCGACAACACCAGGGCCTACCAAAACAACCTGCTGTACACCATGATTTTGTCGGTCTTGTTTCTGGTCATGCAATACGTTGCCTGGAACCAACTGTTCAGCCAGGATATATTTTTGAATCCCGGAAACAACGGAGCCAATTACCTCTATCTGTTGTCCGGGCTCCACTTCGCCCACGTGATTGTGGGACTACCATTTCTTATACTATTTTTCAGAGCAGCCAAACTGGATATGAAAGAACCCATCACGGTGCTGGTCTATTTTTCCGACCCGGAAAAAAGACTGAAATTGCGGTTGCTTTCGATCTACTGGCATTTTCTGGATGCTCTGTGGATTTTCCTGGTCATTTTCCTGCTGGTCAATTACCTGATCCGATAAGTCGATAAAAAGGACACAATCGTTGCATCTTGCCCATCACGATGATAATTTTAAATTTGTGTGCTGAACAGACCCGGTAAAGGCTTATTGTCGGGAGGTTTTGGGGAAATCTCATGTTTGGTTTTTGACAAAACTTCCACCTGTCTGATCAGGGACTTTTCCTTGCTACTCTCAATTCACATCATCAATCACCAAATACTATTATCATGATGAAGCAATGTTTTTTCTTCCTTGCCACTACCTTGCTATTTGTCGCCTGTCAATCCGATGAAAAACGTGAATCGGAGTTTGTTGGGACCTATCAGGTGACCATTGAAGCGCCGGAATCCAAAAAAGAGTTGGAAAAGGCAAAAAAAGACATGAAAAAGGAAATGGAGGAAGCCCGGAAAGAACTGAAAGATGAAATGAAAAAAGCTCGTCGCGAGATCGAGTCCGAACTGGGAGAAGACAGTGACTTCGGAAAGGCAATCGGTAGTTTTGTGGAAGGAATGGGGCACCTGGCCAATAGTATGACCGACCTGGGCGAATCGCTCGGGGAAATGGGAATCGATCTGGGCACCGGGATTTTGCAGAACATCAGCTTCCAGGCTGAATTCCAAAAAGATGGAGATGTCGTTTTTGGTAAAAAACGGGGCATTCAGTTCGGGAAAAACGACCTGAAATGGAAAATTGACAATGGAAAAATGTACCTCTGGAACGAAGATGAACCGGAGAAAAATGCGGACCCTTATCAAATCGAACGCATTTCCGAAAATGAGATCGACTTAGTCGGCGAAGAAGTCATTTTCCACCTTGTCCGACAGGATCAATAACCAGCTGCGGGCAACTGCCCTTTCTACCAGTCAGGACTGTTTTACCAAAAATTAACTTCCGGATTCAGGCCAATTTGAAATTTGTCGAAGACATCCACCTGTATCTGATTGGCGAGCAGGCGGATGTCTTTGCCGGTGGCCTGCCCGTAATTGACAAGCACCAGAGCTTGTTTGCTGTGACACCCGGCCGAGCCGATGCGTTTTCCTTTCCAACCGGCTTTTTCGATCAGCCACCCGGCCGGTATTTTGACTGACCCGTTCGGCAAATCGTAACTCACGATATCCGGATAATTTTCCTTTAATCGCTTAAAATGCTGCCGGTCGATTTCCGGGTTTTTGAAGAAACTACCAGCATTACCTATTTCTTTGGGATCGGGCAGTTTGCTTTGTCTGATCTCAATGACGGCGTCACTGACGTCCTTGATGGTTGGTACAGAGATATTTCTTTTCTGCAACACCTCTCTGATAGCTCCGTAGCTGGTGTTGACGACCGGATTCCTGGTCAGGCGAAACAGCACCTTGGTAATGAAATATTGTCCTTTCAATTCATTTTTGAAAATGCTGTCACGGTATCCAAACTGACAGGCCTCTCCGTCAAAGATTTTGAGCTTTCCGGTAGTTAGTTCAAGTGCTTCCAGTTGTTGAAAAACGTCGACCAGCTCGACTCCATAAGCCCCGATGTTCTGGATCGGAGCTGCCCCCACACTTCCGGGAATCAGGGACAGGTTTTCTACTCCGCCGAGTTGGTTTTCGAGGGCCCACCGGACAAAGGCATGCCAGTTCACGCCACCCCCGACGGCTACGACTACCTCTTGTGGCGTTTCGGCTACCCGCGTAATTCCTTTGATTTCATTTTTCACCACAATACCCCGCAAGTCTTCTGTCAACAAAATATTGCTGCCGCCACCAAGTATGTGTATCGGTGAAAAGCCGGTTTTCAGC
>JBFIJS010000702.1:0-2759 GCA_041600595.1 Saprospiraceae bacterium
CCTGCTCCGCATTTCATAAATAAATTTCTGTTACAGTGTAATAAGTCCGGAAAAACAAATCCCAGCCATCATTGCGTTCAATCTCGCTGATGGCTGGGATTTGTTTTGCTATTGGCTGGGATTTAGATTTGCATATCAAAGTAGCAAACACCGTCTCTTTCCGAACACAAATGCTGACACCTTTCTTCCACTTCCATATCCATCAGGTAATAGTCAGCGGGATCAAGCAGGTCTTCATCAAAATACATTTTGGTCAGGATGACGTTGGCGTATTCGTCCGTGATCTTCAGATCGATTGATGCAGAGGGCAAACCCGACTGGTTGGTCCGTTTTTCTGTTTGGAAAAAATATTCCCCTTTCTCGTTGGTTATCGTACAGGCCCAACCTTGGCGGTCGGGGTCCGTCGGAGCGAAAGAGGGGCCGTATTCCAAACCAAAGTAGCCGGAATGCACGGGATGCCACATCTCCACCAGGACCCCGGATACCGGAAGCCCTAAATGGTTGGTGATCTTTCCGCGAAGGGTAATTCTCGGAAACACATCCAGCATTTCCGGAACTTCCTGAAATTCAGGCAGATTGTTGAAAAAATGCTTGCTGGTACCCAACGAATAGGGCAGGTTCAGGTTTGAGCCCATCCGGGAGGATGGATGTCTGAGGCTTTTCATTAGTATATATTTAGAGGCAAAATAAAAATCAAAGTAGTCTGAAACCGCAATGGTTCCAGACTCAAAAAATATGTATGAAACTAAAAAAATTAGTTCTAAAAAAGATACAAAGCCGCTTGGAAAACAAACATCAGATCATCTGACAGGGAAATCAGTATCCTCTTCTTTCAAAATGGGCTCTGATCGGTACTGATAACTGTCTAACGGAAAAGGAGTTCAAATGCTTCATTTCCGCTTTTTTTTGATGGCACTCAATTACGGCGTCGGCCTGGGTGTGCCATCAGAAAGTTTTTATTTATGCAAAAAGTCAGACAATTATCTTTTGTAAATGCCGTGCTGCAAATTTGAATTTTTTCTACAACCTAAAGTAGCAATTTTTGGGTAAAAATCTGGACAGAACTCACATTACCGGCAATTTCGCTAATAAATTGCCCAAAAAGGCATAGAAAGAGGTATGTCCGTGCAAATACGATGGATGCCTTAAGCAGTAGCAGGCAGGCTGGGTTCAATACAGTTTCTCCTGTCCCGGTCATTCGTTTTTCACCAAAACCAACTGCTCGGCCGTCCCAACCCGGTTCATATCCATGACCAAAGTATCGGTGGCGACCAGACGGATGGCCACCATTTTCTCCACTTGTCCGCGGGCTGTGGTGTATAATTTATCATCGACCAGGCGAAAAGCTCCCGCTTCTTTTTGTGGTCCGAATGCAGCCGAATAGGTGTCGTCTGCATGGAACTCGAAAACAACTTCGGCTGCATTCCGGCCCGATGGCTGTCCCTGAACTTCCCAGCTAACCCCCTGCCATTTTCCAATAATCTTTTGGTTGGATTGTTCTGTACCGCAGGACAGAAGCATCATCGATAGAAGGGTTGCCAGACCGGCTGCTTTCTTTATGTAAGACATGGTGGTGATTTTTTATTATTGACCTTTTTATTTTTACTCGTTTTCAGAAAACCGGCCAATGGGCATCCGGTTTTCTTTCTCTGCCAATGTGCTGCCCGACTTTTTGCCAGGCATTTTCCAAAAAAAAAAGCACCGTCATTGGCTGCGAAAAGCTGGTTCGTTTAATGAATCAGGGAAAAATCACCCCGATAAACCAGCACCTGCCCATCGAGGAATTCCACTTCGATCAGGTATAAAAAGACGCCGGGGTTCATTTCATTTCCTTTAAATGAGCCATCCCACGCAGCAGTTCCGTCCTGACTCGGTGTCGGATCGAGCACCTCGTGCACCAGCTCGCCCCATCGGTCGTAAATCCGCACAAAGTTGATCGCAGTAACCCCGGGACCGGTAAAGACTTTGAAATCATCATTGATACCATCCCCGTTTGGTGAAAATACATTAGGGATGAAAACATTCCGGTTGCGGTCGAGGTCAACTAAAACAGTGGCCGTTCCGGTACATCCGTTGATGTCGATCACAACCAGGGTGTACAACTGATCGTCCACCGGATTCACCCTTGGGTTTTTACAATTCGTGCATGACAGTTGATTGGGTGGTGACCAGATAAAGGAGTCGATCGGAGCCGAGGCAACGATAATCGGGTCGAGCACGGTCAGTGAATCGCCCAATTCGATTTCTACCACGCTGGGTAAATCAACGGTGATTTCAATGGGTTGGTTGATATTGATGATTTGGCTTTCCTTACAATCGTTGTCGTCAATGACGGTGATTGTATGGTCACCGGCACCGATACCGCCGATGGGCTGTCCGGCGAAAACCGGAACCGGCGGGGTGCCATCTACCGAAAACCGGAGAACGCCACTGCCACCAAAGGCGGTGTCAATAGAGATGCTGGTCGAGCCGCCAAAACAATCAATTTCGGGTATGTCGTCAATGACAAAAGAGATCGGGGCCGGTTCCTGCACGGTACTCGTCAGTTCCGCTTCGCACCCTTTCGCGTCAACGACGGTTACAGTGTAACTCCCGGCTGTTAAATTGCTGGCAATGGAGGAATTGATCGGGGCGACATTATTTTCCCAGATATAAGTTTCTCCTCCTTGTAAAATATTTCCCCCCATAGCCAGTACCGTGATCGAGCCGTCAGCATCGCCATTGCAGGTAATATTTCTGAGGTCACTGAGGTTGAGCAC
>JBFIJS010000703.1:0-2758 GCA_041600595.1 Saprospiraceae bacterium
GTGTACACGATTGCCTTGACTCATGCTTCTTTCCAACTCTACCGGCGGCCAGTCAGTCCGCTTTTTTTTGGGGAAGTGGAAAAATTCCGGCGGGCTGTTTCTGATTTGGATTTTGTGAAAAACCGTCCGCAGGAAGCCGAGGCAGCCTACCTGTCGTCCGCCCATTTCCTTTTCGATTATTTATTGGAGCAACCCTTGTCTGGAACTGCAGAGAAAATCACCTCCTTGGTTTTGGTGACGGACGGGGTACTTGGCTACCTGCCTTTCGAAGCCCTGCTGGCACAGCCTGCCGATAATTGGAAGTCACTGCATTTACCTTACGTCCTGCATAACTATGCCGTTAGCTATGCCTATGCTGCTCATTTTTTGGTAAAACCACAAACGGCCGCCTCTGCTTCAACCCGCTACGAATTTGCGGGGTTTGGTCTGGAGTACGATACCCATACTTTAAATGCGGCCTTTACCGACCAACGCTCACCGGGTGACGGACAAGCAGCAAACTCCGGGCGCCCCTTGCTTGGTAAACTTCCTTTTTCGGCACAGGAAGTAGCGGATATTACGGAGATGATGGGAGGGAAGTGTTGGCTGGATGATGCCGCAACCAAGGAAAACTTTCTCGAATATGCCTCTCAGGCCAGAATCATACACTTTGCCGGACATGGTTTTACGGACGCCCGTCAACCTCTCAATTCAAGCCTTCTTTTTGCTAAAACAGCTGCTGTCACCGACTGCCGGTTGCGGGCTGCTGATTTATATGGTCGGCAATTGCAGGCAGAATTGGCAGTCCTCTCGGCCTGCAATACCGGGTACGGAGAGTTGCAGAAAGGGGAGGGGATTATGAGCTTTGCGAGGGCCTTTTCCTATGCCGGTGTCCCTTCGCTGGTCATGAGTTTGTGGAGTATCACGGATGCTTCTTCAGCCTCGATCTTCCGTTCGTTTTACAATCATCTGAAAAATGGGGAACGGAAAGATGAAGCGCTCCGGCAGGCAAAACTGGCTTACCTGCAATACGAAGCTACGCCGGAACACGTTCTGCCAGTTTATTGGGCGGGGGCGGTGGTAGTAGGCGATGTGGCAGCCTTGAGTAAGAACCGCAACAACAAGGCGTTGTATATGGCGGGCCTGTTGGTTTTGGCCGGTCTCTTATTCTTTTTTAAGTCGAAAGCTTTAGTCCCGAATACAGCTTTTTCTGGGGCACAATGAGAAACTTGTCCAGAAAATTGCTCAATTTGTGCTAAGGCCCGCAGCGGTCCTGCCTTAACTTTGTTTTAATTCTACAATTAAAATACTGCTTTCCCTCTTTTACTTCTCTCCATTTTAAATTAGGAACATTCACAGAAGTGACCACTATTCGGAACACCTTGCTAAAACTGCCGGAACCCGGGCATAAGTACTTTTTTACGACCACACTATTTTGATTCTCAGATAATTGTATTAACCCGGAGGCAAGCCTCCACAAATCATTGAAAACATGAAAAAGAACATTTTCCCCCTTCTGATTTTAGTTGCATTCACCCTGCCAGTATTTGCTCAGCAAAAGGCTATGAGCGAAGAAGCCGCTATTAAAAAGGTCATCGAAAATGAAACGATGTACTTTAAGCAGCGCAACTTTGACAAATGGGCCGAGTGTGTTGCCCACGACCCCATGACCTACTACACCTGGACCACGCCCTTTGCCGGAGAAAACTCGGTCTTTGAAGCCAGGGGCTGGGAAGAAGTCTCTACAGCATTTAAAGGATTTATGGAAAAATGGCCGGCGGACGACAGCCCGTCAAATAAAGACCGCTACCATTTTAAGATCAACGGAAATATGGCTTACGTCACCTTTCTGGAGGACAACCGCACCGAGTCTGTTCGGGTATTGGAAAAAAAAGATGGCCAATGGCGTATTCTCCGCATGGAAGCCCTCGCCTCGAAAGCATTTGAAAAAATGCACCAGTTGTATGCCCTGCAGCGGATGGCAGGCAGCTGGGAGGTCGATATGTCCACTTTCAAAAAAGAAGGTGGCGGCAATTGGAAGATGATGAGCGGAACCATCGATATTCAGAGGACACCAACCGGGATACAGACCTCCGAAAAGTTCAGCTACCTGAACAAAGAAGGGGAGTATCGCTCCACGGAAGAGATGACTATTGCCAGCCTGAATATGAAAACGGGCAAAATAGGTATCCTCAATTCTGTTCACTTTCCAAACTTTAACTGGTCGGAAGCTTACAGTGCCACCGGTTCCTTCGACAAGGATGGGGTGATGAATTGTGTCGGTCAGGAAGTGGGAGGTGATGATTATGCCGATCTCAAAATGCAATTAAAGGACGGTCAACTTCATTGGTCGGTGAATGTGAAAGACAAGGATGGAAAAGAAGTGTATGCCAGCAGCTACAGTATGCATCGGGCGGGCAGCGATGCTATTAAGCCCTGATGATGAAATGAATATTGCACAACGTGAGGAGGCTGTATCATATGTTGATTGAGTTGATAAGAGTTGATGATGGTTGATTTTGTTGATATTTAAAGAATGGTTTTCCAATGTCTTAAATATCAACCTTTATCAACCTTTATCAACCTTTATCAACCTTTATCAACATATGATACAGCCTCCTTTTTGGTTCTGGATCCATTTTTTACGTCGGCTGTGTTTCAGTACGCCGCCCCTTAAAATCCCTTGAGGAGCACCCGAAGTGAATTCGGGACAGGCTTTCTGGGTGTTGCTAAAAAAGCGACTTTTTCTGCTCCGCATTTTTTAAACATACTTAAATTA
>JBFIJS010000704.1:0-2758 GCA_041600595.1 Saprospiraceae bacterium
ATCTGCAAACGAGAGACCTTCCCGGCGTTGGTAAACCAGTGAAGAAAGATAGTACCGGTCGGAGATAACGATGTAGCTTTTCCCTTTTTCCAGATGTGGTTTGATAATCCGGTCGTTGTGATCGAGGCGGTTGGCGGCGTAGGCCAGAGCGAGGGTGCGGTGCTGGAAACGGGTGATTTTTTTCTTTAAAACGGCCCGGATGTAATCGCCTCCGCAGGATTCGTCGTGGGGTTCATATGTCTGCAGGACGTAGCAGGCGTGGTGTTTTTCCAGTTGGCGGGCCAGTTCTTTGGCAGCTGTTGATTTGCCGGAGCCATCGAGGCCCTCAATAACGATGAAAAGAGGTTTGTCCATACCTTGGTTTGGTGCGCTGGTGAAACAGCGGCTGGCTATTTCTTGAAAATGGACTCCACAAAAGCCCGCTTGTTGAACACCTGCAGTTGGTGGATCTTCTCGCCGATACCGATATACTTGATCGGGATTTTGAACTGGTCGGAAATACCAATGGCAACACCACCTTTAGCCGTACCGTCGAGCTTGGTGAGAGCAAGGCAGGAGACTTCGGTCGCATTGGTAAACTGCTTGGCTTGTTCGATGGCATTTTGGCCGGTCGTAGCATCCAGCACGAGCATCACATCGTGAGGCGCACCTTCCAGCCGTTTGCTGGCAGAGCGCTTGATCTTGGTTAGCTCATTCATCAGGTTGATCTTGGTATGGAGGCGACCAGCCGTGTCGATAATGGCGATGTCACAGTCATTTTTCAGGGCGTAATCGACGGTTTCATAGGCAACGGCAGCGGGGTCGGTGTACATTCCTTTTGAGTAGAAGTCGCAACCAACCCGTTCCGACCATATTTTCAATTGATCAACAGCGGCGGCCCGGAAGGTGTCAGCGGCTCCGATCACTACCTTTTTACCGGATTGCTTGAACTGGTAGGCAAGTTTTCCAATCGTGGTGGTTTTACCGACCCCGTTTACCCCGACGACGAGGAGGATGTAAGGGTGTTTATTGGCCGGCGTGGAAAAATCATCCAGGTCTTCCGTATTGTTTTCCTCCAGAAGCTTTACGATCTCGTCCCGCATGAGCTCATCCAACTGGCTGGTATTCACATATTTATCCTTTTTGACCCGTTCTTCAATTCTTTCGATGATTTTGATGGTCGTTTCCAGTCCGACGTCGGAGGCGATCAAAATGGATTCCAGTTCGTCGAGGACTTCCACATCTACGGTGGATTTTCCAGCTACGGCCTTGGTCAGTTTGTCAAAAAAACCGGTTTTGGTTTTTTCCAGTCCCTGATCCAGTTCTTCTTCTTTCTTTTTGGTGAAAAATTTTTTGAAAAAGCTCATTTGTAACGGTTGAAGGTTAAATAGCTAAACAATAAGGGCAGAAAGGTGCAAAAATAACAAAGGCTTTTCCTAAACTGAATTTAAGAAAAGCCTTTGAGCAAGAATCAATGGAAAAAGAGCTTACTTGTTGGCAAAGAACTCTTTTACTTTATCCTTGTGGATCATCATTTCTTTGTAGGTATATTTTCCGGTTTTAGGGTCCTTGATGCTCTTAACCACTTTAACATGGTCACGGCCGGAACCTGCGTTTGCAGCACGTTGAGCTACCCTTGCGTTCTTTGATACTTTAGCCATGATATTATATTTTTATTTTTATAAAGATTTATTGGATACCCAATTATCAGACCACCCTTTACTTAATTTCTTTGTGAACGGTGATTTTACGAAGATACTTATTGTATTTCTTAAGTTCCAATCTTTCCGGGGTGTTTTTACGGTTTTTCTGCGTTACGTAACGGGAAATACCGGGTACACCGGCCGCTTTTTGCTCTGTACATTCAAGAATGATCAAATTGCGGTTACCTTTGCTTTTCTTAGCCATTTTAAGGAATGATTTACTTCAATTAAAGTTTAATGTCCAATGCCTGGCCCTTTGAATGCAGTTTTTTGACATATTGGTAAATACCCAACTTGTCAATGTTCCGCAGGGCACTGCCTGAAATTTTCAGCGTGATCCACTTACCTGTTTCAGGCACATAAAAGCGCTTTTTGAAAAGATTTGGCAAAAACCTGCGCTTGGTCTTTCTGTTCGAGTGAGACACCCGGTTTCCTGAAATTGGGCGTTTCCCCGTCAATTCACAAACTCTAGACATGATAATGTTAGTTTTGAGTGAAGGGCTTTGAGTTTTGAGCGAAATGATCCGCTCAAAACTCATAAACCTGAACTCTTTAACTGATAAGTGACTCCGAGAGGAGTCGAACCCCTAACCTTCTGATCCGTAGTCAGACGCTCTATCCAATTGAGCTACGGAGCCATGAGGAGGATGAACAATTAAGTCAAAAAGATTAAAATCTTACGTGACGGATGGTAATTTGTTCAAACGTCCTTGTGCTAAATGGTCACTTAAAAGAACTGTTTTTTTCAAAGCGGCTGCAAAAATATGAGTTTAGGGAATAAAGAAAAACTTTTTTCAAAAAAACCTTTCATCAAATTTTGATGAAAGGATAAGTTGCTTTTTTTCTGCCGCCATGAATGGTGATAAAATAGGTGCCGGCACTTAACAACCTCTGGAGGATCGACTCGCATGAAAATTTCCGGCAGTACGATAGCCGACCCGCATGAAATACACTGAGCAGTCAGCTGCAGAAAAGGTCCTTGACAGTGGATGCTGGGCGTTTTGACGTTTTGGTCAGGCACAAAACGTCAAAATTTATAAAAGGTCTGAGAAATCTTTTGACTTTTATACACGAGA
>JBFIJS010000705.1:0-2752 GCA_041600595.1 Saprospiraceae bacterium
AGATATAATGCGGAGGACCTCAACGACTTTGACGAACGCATCAAAAACTATCTTGGATGGGAAAAAGACATTGATATTGAATACGCCGTGGAGCCCAAATTTGACGGGGGCAGCATTGCCATCGTTTATGAAAACGACCAACTCGTCCGGGCGGCAACGAGAGGAAACGGGGCCGTTGGGGAAGAGATCACACCCAACATCCGCACCCTCCGCTCCGTGCCGCTGCGGGCTTCCTTTTCCGAAATGGGCATTCAAAAGGTCGAATTGCGAGGGGAAGCCCTGATCCGGAAAGACGTATTTGAAAAGCTAAATGAAGAACGGGCGAGAGACGGCCAAACCCTTTTTGCCAACCCCCGTAACTCCGCCACCGGCGGCCTCCGCACCAAAGACCCTTCGGAGACCTCCGCCCGAAAAATTGACGCTTTTCTCTACCAGGTCGGATACGCTGCCGATGCCGAAGGCTACGACAAAATCACCGATTTAAAAACCCACGATCACGCCATTCTCTTGCTGGAACAACTTGGATTCAAGGTACCCAAAAAAACCGCCAAACAACTGCTGCCCGAGCGAGCCGTCTGTTCAAATATTGCCGAGGCCGCCCGGTTTTGCATCCAATGGCAGGAACAGCGGGAGCAATATCCTTATGAAGTCGACGGCATGGTCGTTAAAGTAAACGACCTCGCCCTGCAACAACGGGTCGGCTCTACGGGCCATCATCCCCGCTGGGCGATCGCTTTTAAGTTTAAAGCCAAACAGGCAACCACCAAGCTCCTCAATGTAGAGTTTCAAGTTGGCAAAGTCGGATCGATCACCCCGGTTGCCAAACTCGAACCTGTTGCCCTGGCGGGGGTCACGGTATCTTCGGTTTCCATGCACAATGAGGATTTTATCCGCAACAAGGACATCCGTCTTGGCGACACCGTCCTGGTGGAGCGTGCGGGCGATGTTATCCCGTACATTGTCAAGCCAATGGAAGAGCTGCGGGACGGTTCGGAGCGGGAAATCGTTTTTCCGGAAACTTGTCCTGTCTGCCATACCCCACTCGTCCGGCAGGAGGATGAAGCAGCCTGGCGTTGTGAAAACCCCGAATGCGAGGCACAGGTCGTCGCCCGGATGGTACACCACGTCAGCAAACATGCCATGGATATTGACGGATTCGGCGAAAGCATTGTGGAGCGGTTCTATCACCTGGGCTGGTTGCGTTCCATCGCCGACATTTACCGCCTGGACTACGACGAAATCGCCCAACTGGAAGGCTTTGGTGAGAAATCGGCAGCCAACCTGAAAGCTGCCATCGAAAAAGCCAAAAAGAACCCCATCCACCGCTTGCTGCACAGCCTGACCATTCACCACCTGGGTATCAAAGCGTCCAAAATTTTAGCGGGTGAGATCAACCATGTACTTGATCTGAAAGACTGGGACGAAGAACGTTTTACCCGCATCCACAACATCGGTAAAGTACTGTCAAACAACGTAATACGTTTTTTCCAAAACGAAAAAAACGTGGCGCTGCTGCAAGAAATGGAGGCCCTCGGCGTCAACCTGACACAAACGGAGGACGACCAACCCAAAATGCTCAATACTGATGGTCCTCTTTATGGCAAAACGATCCTGTTTACCGGCACATTAACTCTCATGGGCCGCAAAGAAGCCCAGGCCAAGGCCGAAGCAGCCGGTGCCAAAAACATCAGCGCAGTGAGTGGCAACCTGAATATCCTTGTGGCCGGTGAAAAGGCGGGCAGTAAACTAAAAAAAGCCCAGGCTTTGGGAACGGTGGAGATTTGGACGGAGGAAGAGTTTGTTAAAACGGTCAACGGGTAAGCATCGCCCGAAAACAGGCGGGCCGGTGGATACATTTTGCATCTCCACCGGCCCGCATCTTTTTATGCCCGGGGCTGGCTACATGACCAACCTTTACCAATTGGTTTTTCTGAAAAAACGGGAAAAATGCCCATTCTCCGGTTGTGTATGACCAACCACCGTTATCGTATCGCCCGGGAGAGAACATTCATTCTGCCGGTCGAATGGCTGACCGTTAGCGCTCGTCGGCACTCATCACCGGCGAGTTTTCCGCTACGGCACTGCCAGTTTTTACCTGCTCCGGTGCTTCAAAAAACTCATTCAGATAAGCCATGATTTCCAGCCGGTCGTCAAAAGTCAGCCATCTGAATTGCAGGACCAATTCTTCGATCTTCGGCCTTTTGCCGAGGAGGTGGTAAGACGTCCCGTGCAGTTCGGCGGCCGATTCGTTGAAGCCGAGATATACCCGGTCTTGCAATTTGAATTGCCCCACGTTTTTATTCGGGAGGGCATAAGGCGCATTGACCATGCCGGCAAAGTCAAAATCGTAGGGAATAGCGACCAATTTGTCTTTTTTACGCAGGAATTTCAGGTTCTTCACCGCTTTGAAGCCCCAGTCGGCGTTGCCGATCATGTATTGAAAAAAGGCAACCGTCCGGACCTGGGACGCATGAAAACTATCAATCGGCAGATTGTACGCATCATCTTCTACCTTTTCGGCCCCCAATCTTGCCCGAAGTTCGGCCGTATCTTCGATCAGGAAAGCCCACTGCTTGTCTTTCTTCCCGGTTTCGGTATCCTTGTAAGTGATACGCAGCAATTGCACCCGGAAACTATATTCGGTAATTTCATTGTACAGTTTGTACGCCAGAAATTCCCGCATGAGCGTTTCCCGGGCATTTTCATCTTCGGCCAGACACTGCGGCACCAGCTTCATGTCGTCGTATCGGGC
>JBFIJS010000706.1:0-2751 GCA_041600595.1 Saprospiraceae bacterium
GGTAATGACCCAGCCATTTTGCGGAGAACTGATATCTACCGGGCTGCAAGGTTCGAGGAAGTACACATCGAACAGCAAGCTCTGGCTGAAAAGATCGTCCGGATCGATGCCCAGTATGGCGGCCCGTTCATCCTCACATTCAGCGAAAAGTGCCACTTCCAGGTCTTCATAACTAAAGGCATTGGGTCCTCGCTCTACGGTCATGTTCACCTCTACGGTCTCACCCGCTCCGATCTCCACTTCAAAAGTCTGGAAGCCATTGAAACGGATAACTGCACCGTCCGGGTTGCTTTCCTGCTTGGTTTCCAGCACATAGACTCTCTGATCTTCAGATTGGCTGATATTGCCCAGGAGTAGCTGGAAGGAGGCCCTGTCGTTCATGGGCACATTGACCTTTGTAGTACCATTTGGTGCCTGAATGCTTACCCCGTCTCTGGGTTGGGTGTTCGGCTCGTGCGGACAGGAAGACTCCCCTGCTTTGGTTTTAAATACCGGTGTCCGATACCTTGGGTCCAGTAAGATATCCACGGAAAAGAAGTCGCCCGGGTCATCATCTGATAAAACATAGCCGGTCGTGACGGTCGAAGTTGTAGCCGTTGAGCTTTCGGATGTATTTTCTGTATGCCAGGTCCATTTAGGTCCGATTTGGAATCCAATGTCGCCAGCGAAGGCACCGAACTGAGCCAGAACTTCCTTATCAGTAGAATGCGTTGTCGTAAATGAACTCTCCTTCGTGGTTTCAGAAGAAGTGAAAAATTCATAAATGACGCCGGCATCAAAGGAGATGTTTTTGTCGCTAACTGCCTGTGCTTTCAGGTCGTTGTTCAGTTTAATAATATTCAACCAGTTGGCGATACTGAGAGAGTCGTCAATATCATCCAGGTTGGGGATAACTTCATTTAAAATCTGGTATTCAGAATAAATGTAAGTTGTCGCAAAACCATTTGGCACGACGATCAAACCGGTATCCCGCTTGAACGCACAATTCATGGTATCCCAGACCACCCGGACGGTTTTGCCATAAACCATGTTCATGGCACCCCCCATAAACACATCGCCGCCCTGTGCGCCAACGACCGCATCGCCATCACTGGTAGAAATGATTTCGTTGGTGGTGATACACATTTCTGTTGAGCCACTGGTCGTGGTGGACTTGGTCCAGAGAAATTCTCCTTCCTGCTCTGCCACGATATCTACCTCTTTGGCTATGGATACAATTACACCAGCTTCTACTTCAAAATTGGGACCGACCGAAACCCGCTCGGCTAAACCTGTACCAGCCTCATCAAGGATTTCGAAAGAGGTAGTCGTACACTTGGTTGTTCCACTTTCTACATAAGCATAACTGGCGTCACCCGGTGGGTCACGAACAATGAAAAGCGGAATTTCAGGAGAAGTGGTGGCAAAAGTCTGGTCGGTATCAGAATCACCCAACACCACGGCATCAAGTAGTTCTGTGTCCTGGAAACCATTGACATCGACTGCAACCTGCAGGGTCTTTTTGAACGGTGGCAGAATGTTCGGCTTTCCCGCCACAAATTCATACTCCAGCTCACCCTCGGTCATTTGCGTCGTGAATTCATCGTCATCAGCAATCTCATTATTGATGGTCAGATCCGCACTTTCCAGATAGCACAGATCTCCAAAATAATCCTCATACACCTTAATTTTTGTTTTGTATTTACCGATCTGGTGGAGCATCGGGTCGCCGCAGGCGTTGGTGTCCAAAGCCGACATTTCCAGTTCCGGCGGAGCGTAATAAATAAACTCCGTGGTATCATTTTTCAACGATAAGTCGACAAGCGTTCCTCCCTGAAAGTTAAAATGATCGTGTATGACCGGCACGGAATGGAAGATAACCGCTACCGATACGGAATCAGGAGGTACATTTTCAAAGGTGAATTTCTCCTCGCCTTCGGCTAAGATCCGTGTTTCTTCATAACAACCGTTGAGGGTTTGCAGCTTAACATGGGCACTTGCCCCGGCCGGAATAATCGGTTTTTTGCAATCACCCCCACCCAATTCAACATCCACTTTTCGTTTCACAGTATTTTGGAATAAAATACCGGCAATCGGCCTGTTCAGGTTTCTTAATTCCCAAAAATTGATATTATAGGTATGGTCACTGAAAACAGGAGCTATTTTCACCGTTGACCCTGGCGCTAAATCCACAATAAACTTACCATCGGCATCAGTCTTGACGGGTGGCACAAATGACTGGCCATTGACCAGAATCTCTGCACCTTGCTGAAAACAACTGGTCTCCGCAAAGCGAACAAAACCACTGACAGGAATGGTACTTTGATCCGTAAAATTAACCTGATCCGTGCTCGTATTACTGGGGTCCAGAGTAATCAACCGGCTACCGGGTGAAAATTCGTGCGGCATGGTCTCGTTGATCTTGGTCACAACCGACCACGTGGCACCGTGAACTTCGCCATCGCCCGTAAACGAAGGCCCCATGTCTTCCAGGACCGTCCCGTCCCCTTCATTCAAACTAAAAACGGACGAAATATCAATATGCGTCACATCTGTTCCGATATTGGCATACTCCTGAACCTCCGGCAAAGTAAGTGTGCTGTTGAAAAAGATGACCTCATCGATCAGGCCGGTAAAATAACCAGTATGACCACCGGCGCCGTCCGCTTTGGCACCGATTTTCCAGGGCAGGCCCGTCCAGTTGGTGGCCACGCCGGTGAAGCTGCGGGTATCGAGCAACGTACCGTTTTTGTACAGTTCGACCATCAGGGA
>JBFIJS010000707.1:0-2747 GCA_041600595.1 Saprospiraceae bacterium
AAAAACCAGGCTACGGCCTCAAAGATTTGGTTTTTTGGGGTTAAATAAGCTGGTGCTGACGTAAGTCAGTATCGGCTTTTTTTTTGTGGCTATGCGAGGCAAACAAACGGCTGCATCTGTTGCAGCATTTCCCGGAAGTTAGTATTCGGGACCGGCATGGTGGCTGACGGTAGTGCCGGTAATGCAGAAACAGCCATTCATCGCTGCCAGCCTGATCTCCTCTCACCGGCAGCCAGATTCAAACCCTGACCGGGTCTTAAGATTTCCCAATCGAAATGCGGTTCTTTCCTTCCGATTCATCCAGCGGCGGCAGGTGATCGAGGATGGTGTCCTTCAAAGCGTCAAGGAGGCTTTTTTTGACGTAATCGCGGTGCGTCACCAGACTGACTTCCCGAACTGGCTCGGGTGCGGCAAATGGTTTCAGATGCGTTTTTTGTTGTGGTGAAAGGGTAAAAGTGGCCAGCTCGGGGACGATGGTCACGCCGCTGTAGTGATCCACCATTTTAATCAATGTATCGATACTGCCCGCTTCAAACTCAAACCGTGCCTGCGATTTTTTTCTCAGCTCGCACAGGTTCAGAATTTGGGAACGGAAACAGTGGCCTTCTTCCAAGAGCCACAATTCGTCGGGGTCGATATCCTCCGGGAGTAAATAATTCTTTTGGTAGTAATCGTGAGAATAAACAAAGAACTGTTCATAAAACAGCGGTATCTCAGTGATAAACCGCAGAGAGAGTGGAGTGACGAGGATGCCGGCGTCCAGCATACCATTTTTTAATTTTTCGGTGATCACTTCGGTGGTATTTTCATAAATCCTGATGTGAATTTGGGGAAACCTCTCTAAAAAGGGTTTTAAAAATAATGGCAGCAGATACGGAGCAAGGGTAGGGATGATGCCAATGTTCAGTTCGCCCTGCAGGGTGGTTTTGGACGAGCGGTTGATTTCCTCCAGCTTTTTTACTTCCCTCAGGATCACTCTGGCCTGCTCTATGATCGGTCGGCCGAGTGCCGTGGGTACGATCGGTTTCTTGCTGCGATCAAACAGCTTGACGTCCAGTTCTTCTTCCAGCTTCTGGATCATCATGCTCAGGGCCGGCTGGGAAATGAACATAGCATCGGCCGCTTTGCTGAAGCTCTGGTGTTCGTCCAGCGCCAGAATGTATTCCAATTGTTGAAGGTTCATGTTTCGGTAGTTGTTGTGGCAAGTGCCATAAGAAGGCAGGGCCGGCTCCGGATTTTTTCAATTTGTCCGGCGATGCCGAAGGTGCCCTCAGTGAACATTACACAAGTTTACAACTATAAGTATAGATTATATAGTTATAAGGATAATAGATTTTACTTATGAATAAAATTTCTGACATTTGTTCATTATTTAACAAAGGGGTTGTCCGAAGCCGATTCTTGAAATTTTAAGCTTTCCTCAAAAAAATATGGTAAAAAATGCCAGGTTGCCAAGACCCAATCGTCGTTCAGTATTGTTCTCTGCATGGATCTATGATTTGCCAGCCGATCCATTATGCAGGCCCAAACCAATTACTCTTTCCAGATTAAAGCCGAAAAGAGACTCACATTAGTTCCGGGCTTTGTCAACCGCCATGGTTCCAACCTTTTTACTTCAAGAAAACTTCAACAACTTCATAAATTCTTATTTAATCAAATTATGGAAAATCACAAACATAAGGACACCGCAAGCGCTGGCAGTTACAATGTCAACAGCGAAAGCAAGTGCCCATTTATGGGCGGCATGCTAAAGCGTGGTGCGGGAGGTGGCTCATCCAATCGCGATTGGTGGCCCAACCAATTAAAATTGAACATTCTCCGGCAACATTCTTCGCTGTCCAATCCGATGGGCGAAAATTTCAACTATGCCGAAGAATTCAAATCCCTCGATTTGCAGGCAGTGAAAAAAGACCTGTTCGAGCTGATGACCGACTCCCAGGAATGGTGGCCGGCCGATTACGGACATTACGGACCTTTCTTCATCCGGATGGCCTGGCACAGTGCCGGTACTTACCGGATTGCCGACGGCCGTGGTGGTGCCGGCTCTGGTACGCAGCGTTTCGCTCCGCTCAATAGCTGGCCGGACAATGCCAACCTCGATAAAGCACGCCTGCTGCTCTGGCCCATCAAGCAGAAATACGGAAAGAAAATTTCCTGGGCTGACCTGATGATCCTGGCCGGTAATTGTGCCCTTGAATCCATGGGTTTCAAAACCTTTGGTTTTGCCGGTGGCAGGGAAGATGTCTGGGAGCCGGAAGAAGATATTTATTGGGGACCGGAAAGTGAATGGTTGGGCGACAAGCGTTACACCGGCGACCGGGAGTTGGAAAACCCATTGGCTGCCGTGCAGATGGGGCTTATCTACGTGAACCCCGAAGGCCCCAACGGAAACCCTGACCCCATCGCTGCGGCCCGCGATATCCGGGAAACATTTGGTCGTATGGCGATGAACGATGAGGAAACCGTAGCACTCATTGCCGGTGGTCATACTTTTGGTAAAACACACGGTGCCGCCGATCCCAGCAAATACGTCGGGGCAGAACCTGCCGGAGCCAGCATGGAAGAACAAAGCATGGGCTGGCGTAACACCTTCGGCAGCGGTCATGGCTCCAACACCATCACCAGTGGGCTGGAAGGAGCCTGGACGACTACTCCTACGAAATGGAGCAATAATTACTTCGAAAACCTCTTTGGTTTTGAATGGGAATTGACCAAAAGCCCGGCCGGTGCCTACCAGTGGAAACCCA
>JBFIJS010000708.1:0-2742 GCA_041600595.1 Saprospiraceae bacterium
TAGCTGGCATTACAACGGGAATAACTTATTCTTTTCCTCTGACCGTCGGATATGCTACTCCCAACTGCTCCAGGTAGCTGTCATATTTTTTCTCATCGTAATAAAATGGTTCCAATTGCGGACGGAATTCCTCCATGATCTCTTTATTCAAATAAGTAGCGGGCGAATCATCCGCCGTGACCATTGGCACGTATTGCTGTTTCATCCCCTGCTCCTCCCGGAAATATTTCCAGGCGGCCTCCACTTTGCTTTCGTCGAGGATAAAGTCGAGGCAGGTCATGGCAACGACTTTAGCCCCGGCCACTACCCCTTTGTGAGCGATCGGGGTCGCCATCGCCACGGCGTTGGACCAGTGATGGCCCTGCAGGCCGGGAATGTTGGAAGGGAAACGCAGGGTCACCGTGGGTAACTTCCAGGAGATATCACCAATATCGTCGGAACCACCGCTGATCGGGTTTTTGACCGGCAGGCCAATTTCGTCCAGTTCGGTGGCGAGACCGGTTGTATCCCGGGGAGATTTCACCTCTTTCTGGAGTGCCAGCGCCAGCGTTTGGTCGGCTTCGCTCCACTGCGGCAAGCCAACATCCTTGATGTTTTCGTACATCGTTTCGGCGATGACCTGATTGAAATGGCGGGGCCAGGCCGAGCCAAGTACTTTGCGGCTTACGGTTGTGTTGGTCATGAGTGCTGCGCCTTCGGCTATTTTATTGGCCCGGTCGTACACTTCCATGATTTTGGGGTAGGTGACGTGCCGGAAATAATACCAGATCGATGCTTTGGAGGGCACGACATTGGGCTGGTCGCCCCCGTTTTTAATGACGCTGTGGGACCGATGCAGCGGATCGAGGTGTTCCCGTTGGTACTGCCAGCCAATGTTCATCAACTCCACCGCATCGGCAGCACTCCGCCCTCGCCAGGGTGAGCCGGCAGCGTGGGCCGCTTCCCCCTCGAAAGTGTACTCCACCGAAATAAGGCCGGTGCCTCGTGCCTGCCCGTAGGAGACACTCAGGTTGTCCGAGACATGGGTGAAAATGGAAATATCAATGCCGTCAAAATAGCCGTCGCGGGTATAGAATGCTTTTGTGCCCACCAGCTCTTCTGCCACACCCGGCCAAAGCACCAGCGTGCCCGGTAAGCCTTCCCGCTCCATGATTTTTTTCACTTCGATGGCTGCAATAATATTCAGTGGCGACCCCGAATTGTGTCCTTCCCCATGACCGGGAGCACCCTCTACAATCGGATCGTGATAAGCCACCCCCGGTTTTTGCGAAGCTTTGGGGATACAGTCCAGGTCGCTGCCCAGCGCAATGACGGGTTTGCCCTGACCCCATCGGGCCATCCAGGCCGTCGGAATCCCGGAAATGCCGTACTCTATCTCGAAACCATTTTCCTTTAAAATATCGGTGAGATACCGGGAGGTTTCTGTTTCCTGAAAACCGAGTTCGGCAAAACTGAATACTTTATCTACCATAACCTGGGCCGTTTTGGCCTGTGCTTCAATGGCCCCGACCACCTCATTTTTCAGTTTTTTAGCTTTCTTTTTTTGCGCGTAGAGCCCGGAAAAAGGCAGCAGGAAAAGGATAAAAACCAGGGGTGAGAATTTCTTTGTGTAAAAGGCAAAGCGACTGTTCATATTGTTTTGAGTTTTAGAATTTCTGGCAATCATTGTAGTGAAAAATGCGGAACGGATTGTTGGTGAGTTCCTGTCAACTGTTTCACGGACTTACTTCGGGATGCTTTTCGGGTAGTTTCAGGGGTGAATATAGTACCCCCTGCTGTTTTTCAGGAAATCTCATGCAACCTTTTCCCGTCCCTTTGCACCTACCTTTACAACCGTCAGTACCAAATTAAACTTTGTCAAACTTTGACTGAAAAAACAGACATCCTCGACCAATGCAAGCGTGGTGACCGAATGGCGCAGAAAGCGTTGTATCTGCGGTACAAGAACAAGATGTTCGTGTTGTGCCTGCGCTATGCCAACTCACGCGAAGATGCCGAGGATATTTTACAGGAAGGGTTCGTCAAGGTGTTTCGGGACCTGCACCAGTATAAAGGAGCCGGCAGCCTCGAAGGATGGATCAGGAAAGTGATTCTGAACGTTGCCCTGCAATACATCCGCAAGCAGAAAACATGGCAGCCGCAGCTGATGCCGGACATTAGTATGTTTGAAAACAAATTGCCATCGGAAACCGAAGGGGAGACATTCGACCGGGAGCTGGTCCGGCAGGTTCTTCACCTGATGCAGCAGATGCCCGTTGGCTTCCGGACCGTGCTGAACCTCTATATCATGGAAGAATATTCGCACCAGCAGATTGCGGAGGAACTGGGGATTTCGATTGGCACTTCCAAGTCTCAGTTGTTCCGGGCAAAAGCTTTTCTGAAAGAACTGGTGGAAAAGACCATCAATGGTTAATGAATCAATCCGGGGGATTGCCCCCCTTTTGAACAAAAGAAATAATGGCATTGAAAATCAGGCAGTTAACAGTGTTCAAAGCCCAATGCCGTAAAAATTGCAACAATGGAAAATAATATACATAACGACGGCCTGGAGGATTTCCTGCGGAAATCTTTCGAGCAATACGACGACAGTCCGTCAGATGGGTTGTGGGATAAAATCGATGCCGACCTGACCCAGCAGCCTAAAGTATTGCCAATTGGCGGGGGCCCGGGGCAGCTCCGTTGGTGGCTGGCCGCAGCCGCGGTCTTGTTACTATTGGTTGGTCAGAGTATTTATTTTCATCA
>JBFIJS010000709.1:0-2739 GCA_041600595.1 Saprospiraceae bacterium
GAGAGTTAGCCAACAGGTCGTTGGGGGTACGGCTGGCCGGTATGCCGGAAAATCGTTTGTTGAACAGGTTGGTCACTTTGAAATAGACATCAAAATGGTCGGTAAAAGCGTAGCGACCAACCAAATCAACGGTTGCAAACTTTAAATTACCATTTTCCACGGTATTGTCGTCGAGCTGGTTCCGTTTGATCCGCCGGTAGTCAACAATGAAAGTTGTGGTCTCGAAGGGCCTGTAAACCAATCTCAACTGATGTATGTTCCCGGAGTATTGGGGAAGAAAATAGTTTTCCACAAAGCCCTGGTTGTTCAGTTTTGACTTCGTCCAGGAATAATGATACACGCCGGTGATTTTTTCCCCTATTCCTATATTCGTGGAAATTTGCCCGCCCCGGTAGGTAATGGTTGACCCCCGGGCATTTTCGTAGCCCAGAGCGACATCATAGTCGAAGTCGCCCGTTGCAAAGACGCGCCGGCCATAATTGATAAGATTATCGGTCTGATTGATGAAATAGGTGAAATCAAAATCAATATCCTTTCCGGACAGAAAACGAATTCCGCTTTCCCACGAAGTGGTCGTCTCGGCTTCCAATCTGGTGAATGCCGCCCGGGTCACTTCGTTCGGTTCCTGGTAAGCAATCCGGTAACTATTGGCATTGTAATAAACATTGGGTGAGCGGTAGGCCTTTCCCCAGGAGGTCCGGATGTTGAAGTATTCCGAGAATTTATAAAGGCCGGCGATTCTGGGGAGGAATACGGATTCCGGATTGACATCTTCCTCCTCATCCAGCTCTTTCGAATTAAAAGCCGCAAACGTGGAGTAATTGAACCCGGCGGCCAGGTTGAGTTTTTTTCCCGAGTAAAATAACTGCCCGAAAAGGTTGGACTCAAAGCTATCCCAGTACCGGGGCAGAACCGGGAAAGTTAAGGTGTCATTCAGGAAGTCGCTGGTCGGATTGATGAAAACCAGGGAGGCATCGTCGTTGGGTGGCCGGCGCAGAAAATTGGTGGACGGAACGCCGGTGGCATATTTTAGATTGCCGCCCAGCGTCAGGGAGCTTTTTTTAAGCAAGCGGTAATTACGGACATGTTCGGCCCGGTACTCATCCGAAACGGCATACTGGAAGCGGGTGCCATCCAGGTATTTTTCGTAAAAATTCTGGTAAATGACCGGCTGGAGGGTGGCGGCGTTGTCAAAGTCGATGTTGTTGGCTTCGACGCGGGCCAGGTTGAACAGCTCGACTGCCAACCTGTTTTGCACAAAAGAATTAGAAGCGTTGTCATCCATCCGGTAACGGATGAACGTGAAATCCGTTTTCCGGTTTTTATTTTCCCGCTCTTTGTACAGGTTTAAGTTAATGCGGTAAACTGTTTCCCCGGTGTAGATCAGGGGGTTGCTGTAGGTAACGGCAACGGGGTTCAGGCCGATGGAACTATGGTCGCGGCGGGTCATGGATTCCAGGGACAGGGAAAGCCTGCGAAACTTCAGGTTTACGCCAAATTTCCGGCTCAGGTGCGGGATGTTGTTTACGGTAGGATCGCCCCAGGCCTCCTCCTGATAATTGGGAACATTTTTAAAAAAATCCCTGCCCAGGGTGAGCCAGGGGTAGGAGTCGGTGTTAAAATTATCGTCAAAATTTCTGTTGATCAGCCGGTCTTCGTAGAGCACATTGCTGCCATAGGCAAAATAGTGCAGGATGTTTTTATCCCGTCCCCATTTTCCGCCAAACATAACATTAGCACTGCTGTACTGTCCAAGCCCTACGGCCAGGTCGGCCTGCATATACACCGGCTTATCTGACTGACGGGTGATGATGTTGATGATACCCGCAGAAGCATCGGCACCGTAGAGGGAAGCTCCGGCTCCGTAAATAATTTCAATCCGCTCGGCTTCCCGGATCGGCAACTGTGCACCGATGGGCATACTAGCCAGAAAAGCAGGTTTGATAGGAATATCATTTACCAAAATCTTGGTGTAGGAATTGCCGAGCAGCCCCCGCATGAGAAAAGTTTCTCCTTCGACGGCCGAGCCGGGTTGAGAAGTGAAAATACCCGGAGCCATTTTCAGCGCATCCACGAGGGTCTCGTAACAGTTTTGCCTGATTTCCTCTTTGGTGATTACGTGGACGGAGAAAGGCAACTCGCCTGCCGCCAGTGGGAATCGGCTGCCGGAAATGATCTTGATCTTGTTTTTGTCATTGTCAACCGGTTTTATAATATCCGAAATGCCCAGGTTTTTGGCCTTTAGTTCCGTCGTATCCTCTTGCGCCCACAACCAGGCCGGAAACAGAGTCAACAACAAAAAAATCGTTCGTAGCGGTATTGTCATCTGGTATTTTTGATAAATGCAAATCATGCAAAAGCGCTTCAATATTTTGGCAAGGTACAACTCCGTCTCTGCTTTTAAAAAATGGATATTGGCAAATCTACCTCATTTTAACGTTTGTGTAATATTACTGCTGTCAACCTCCTAACTTTGGCCGTGTTATCTATAACTGACAAGGGTTCTTTCAATAAAAGAGGCGTTTTTTTATGTAAATCCGGCTTTACGGCTAAAGCTTGAAAGGTGGATTGATCGGAGGAGCAGACTACTTCATTTCTAAAAACCGGTTTGCCAATTTTGCCATCCGGCTTGCAGGGTCTCTACCGGACATGAAGTAAAAACAGGTCTGTTCAGTACATTGTGTAATAAGATTATTGATAAAATCCCTCTGGGCCGAGCAATCTGATGCCTCAAAGCGA
>JBFIJS010000710.1:0-2738 GCA_041600595.1 Saprospiraceae bacterium
CAACTGAATGAAGCAGAAAAGATATCCGGATCACAGGTGATCGCCGGTTCTTCCAGTTCAGGTTCAACGACTATCGTCACCATTTCGGTTTCCGAAGTACATCCTTCGTTATCGATTGTCAGGGCGATATCGTATGTTCCCGGGGCATTGAATGTCAGGTCCATTTCCACATCACCTTCTTCGTTGAGTGCCAGCCAACCGTCCGTCCTGAGTTGCAGGTCATTGATTTTCAAATCGTTCTTACGCAACGTATATTTCGTGTTGGGCAAATCCACGTTAAAACCCGCATCATAGTCCAATCTGGCTTTCTTCAAATAAGTAATTCCGTCTGAGGCGACCGTCAGTTCACCAATGGTGGTTTTTGTATCCAAATCAAAAACGTCCTGGGTAAAATCACCCTTACCGTTGTGGTTCAGATTAGTAATTTTCAGGTAGGTATCCCACAGCCGGTCGTCATAAATCAGGTTCCCATCTGTAATGGCGTACGATTGCAACTGAACTTGAAAAGGAGTCGATGCCGTTGCTGTTTCATCGGTAGGCTTGGTAATGTCGTAATTGGCTTTTCCATTCTTAAGAATAATGACATGGACCTCAGGTTGATCCAATTTGACCGAACGGATTTCCAGTGGAACTTCTCCGAAATTCCATGCTGACCAAAAATTGACGGCAACATCAAAGGATTTACCTGCCACCAGGTTGACACCTTCGAACTGATTCTTCCCAGTTACGGCATAATCGACCAGTCTTAAACTGACATTGGGAAAGTTTCGGAGTAACGAAATGTCAACATCCTTAAAATCAACGGATGCTTCGAGGTTTTCATTGACGGCTTTTTTTACTTCTTCTACTATTTCATCCTTGAAAAAGTAGGGAACGGCGACTAAAACGCCGATAAATAAGATGAGCAGTACAGCGACTGCCAGGAGGATTTTTTTTAGAGTTTTCATATATCGTTTAGGCCGGTTAAGGCCAGATTTAGTGGTAAAGTTCGGTATTATACCGATTCCGAAAAGTGGCATTTATCAAAATGTAAACTTTTCTTTACCGGCATTCACCCGAAACGATTGATTTGTCATATAGTGGCATCTAAAACCAATTCGTTTAGGGTTCGGGTTGATATTTTCACCCAATGGATGCATTGTTTTTTAAATTACACATCCCTACGTATAAAGCGCTTGACGAAGACATTTGTTTTATCATTCTCATGGTATTTCAACCAAACACGGGAATAGATACCTCAACTTTGTAATAACGCTCAAAAGGCGTTCTGTCGTTTCTTTTGTCTAACTTTGAGGCATCTAAATATGCTCAAAAAGAAGGGAAAATCATGAACCTCACCACTGCGAAAAAAGCACTCAAAAAATATTTCGGTTACGACGACTTCCGACCACTGCAAGCGGAGGTCATTCAGTCCATATATGATAAAAAGGACGTGATCCTCCTCATGCCTACCGGTGGTGGAAAGTCGGTTTGTTTTCAGATACCGGCCATTACCACCGAAGGTACCTGCGTTGTCATTTCCCCCCTGATTTCCTTGATGAAAGACCAGGTAGAGTCTCTCCGGGCCAATGGAATCAAGGCGGCTTTCATCAACAGTTCTTTGACGTATCAGGAACAGCAGGACGTTGAAAACGACCTGTTTCACGGCAGGTTGGACCTGGTTTATACATCCCCCGAAAAGCTGGCTTCTCAAGACTTTCTTCCGCTGTTAAAATCAAGTAAAATCAGCTTCTTTGCCATTGATGAAGCGCATTGCATCTCCTCCTGGGGGCACGATTTCCGACCAGAATACCGGCAACTTCGCTTTCTGAAAAAGACCTTTCCAGACAAGCCGATGATCGCCGTGACTGCTACCGCCGATAAATTGACCCGCAAAGATATTGCTCGCCAACTCGGCCTCCGCAGCCCGGAAATGTTCGTGGCCTCCTTTGACCGTCCGAATCTCACGCTGGAAGTCAGACCCGGCCGTAGGCGAATCGAACAAATCCTGGAATTCATCGAGGAGCGTCCCAATCAATCCGGCATCATCTATTGTCTGGCAAAGAGAACCTGCGAGAGCGTGGCCGCCCGATTGCTGGAAAATGGCATCAAGGCTGACTTTTACCACGCCGGACTGAGTGCACAAGAGCGGTCGAAAGTGCAGGAAGATTTCATCAACGACCGCACGCCCATCATTTGTGCCACCATCGCCTTCGGCATGGGTATCGACAAAAGCAATGTGCGCTGGGTCATTCATTATAATTTACCCAAAAACATAGAAGGCTACTATCAGGAAATTGGCAGGGCTGGCCGGGATGGCGCCCAAGCCGCTACCCTGCTCTTCTACAGCGCCGCGGATTTGGTAACCTACAAGGAGTTTATCCGGCAAAATGACAGCAAGTACCAGGAAATACACAATGCCAAACTGGACCGGATGTATCAATATGCGACCTCGCTCATTTGCCGGAGGAAAATCCTGCTCAATTATTTCAACGAAACACAGTTCGATGACTGTGGCAATTGCGATGTCTGCAACAATCCGCCAAAATATTTCGATGGAACCCAAATTGCCCAAAAGGCCCTGTCCGCTGTGGCCCGGCTGCGGGAAAGTGTAGGCAAAGGTATGGTCGTTGATGTTTTGCGGGGTTCCAAAAGTTACAGCGTTCTTTCGAATGGATACGACCGGATCAAAACCTACGGGGCCGGGAAAGACATTCGAACCCAGGATTGGTATTTCTACATCGAACAACTGGTAAATC
>JBFIJS010000711.1:0-2727 GCA_041600595.1 Saprospiraceae bacterium
AGCGGAGCAATGCCGAGAATGCGAACTTTCAACTGTGAATCGTTGCTGTCGAAATACCATACTTCCTTGATGCGAAAACGTTTAATATCCTCATAATAAACGGCTGTTTCTACCACTCGCAGGCTGTCAGTATAGGGATCTTCCGGAACGAGTACGGTGTCCCGGCTAAACAGGGTGCTTCTTACATCCGACTCCGACATGACAATAGAAAAGTCGTCAGTCCTTGGGCTGTAAACTGTTATTTCACCTGCATTTGCGGCTTCTGCCAACAGATCGAAAAACGGAGCTTCCGGGTAAGTGAACGGCAAGTTGATTTTTTCCCGGACATCTACAACCCGCCAAATGGTTTTTTGCCAGAAAATATCCCGCTCGTCCGGCAGGTCCCAGGCAATGGTTTTCTTTTCCCCGACAACCCTCCGGTGGGCAATGTCATTCAGGGGTTGGGCAAAAATGGTGGGGGCCGCGCTGAACAGCGCAACTAGCACAAATAGTTTTTTCATAATAAAATGGATTGGTTCGTAAAACAGACTTAATCAGAGATCGGCTGAAAGTCAGCCATTTTTCCGCCGTCGCCGGCGGAGCCAACTGTCTGCAAAATCCCTGAATTAAAAGTAGCGAGGTTGTATCCGGTAAAGAAAGATTTGATTTATTACAAAACAATAAACGGTGAAGTAGTCTATTAACGCCCGGTCCAAAAAAAGGAACAGGCGAAACTTTTATTTTTGCCGGTCCGAAAGCAGCCTTTGCTATAACCGGCTGCATTACTAATAATTCATTGCTTACATTTGCCCGAATTTTTCTTCCCCGGGCAGCCAAAACTGACTGCCCGGAGTGAACGATCCCGGAGGAACTTTCCCGGGAATAAACTGCCAACCGAAATGGCTCTCGATCAAGTTGACGTAGATAAATTGGACGAAACTGGCGTTGAGAAGGAGATGTCCTTTTTCGACCACCTGGAAGAATTGCGCTGGCACATCCTGCGTTCGGCCATCGCCATTTTGATCTTTGGTGTAGCAGCCTTTGTATTGCCAAAAATTGTTTTCGAACAAATTATCCTGGCCCCCAAGGAGGCCGACTTTATCACCTACAGGATACTCTGCCAGCTCTCACACGCCATCAACTTTGGAGATATACTGTGCATCTCCCCCAAGCCTTTTGACTTTGTCAATAAAGAATTTGGGGAGCTTTTTTTCATGCACATCAAGATCTCTTTCATCGTTGGTTTTATCTGTGCATTCCCCTACTTTTTCTGGGAAGTCTGGCGGTTCGTAAAACCAGGCTTATACGAATCGGAAAGGAAAGCAACCCGCTTTGCGGTAGGCGTATGTTCGATCCTGTTTTTCATCGGGGTTTCTTTCGGTTACTTTGTCATTTCACCGTTTGCCATTACTTTCCTGGCGAATTACGATTTGCCGGGCGCAGGTAGTTTCCAGCCAACCCTGAGTTCTTATTTAAACTACATGGTCATGCTTACCTTACCGGTTGGGATTGTTTTTGAACTACCGGTGGTGGTGTATGTCCTGGCAAAACTCGGCTTGATAACGGCAGCATTTATGCGCGCCTACCGTAAACATGCCATCGTCGTCATTATCGTATTGGCCAGTATTATCACCCCGCCGGATGTCGCCAGTCAGATACTGATTTCTCTGCCGTTAATTTTGCTTTACCAGATCAGCATCGGCATTGCCCGAAGGGTAGAGAAAAAAGAACAGGCACTCATGAAACTTTAACCTTAAGCCATCATAAAACGACCATCACCGTGCAACGCATATCATCCAACATTACGCTGTTTTTAAAGATATTTCTACCCACTTTCTGGCTGGCTTTTTTTGGTGCATTTACCATAGCCGTGCTACTGTCGAATGTAGACCAGTTTCCTCTTTTTAATTTTCTTTATTTTAAATTAGGATTGGCTGCTTTTTTTCTGGCCGGTATCGGGCTGTTCTATTTTTCGGTCATTCAGTTGAAACGGGTAGAGCTCGACGAGGACTTTATATATGCCTCCAACTACTTTAAAACCTACCGTTACCCCTACAATAACATTGAAAAAATGACCGAACGGGACCTCGGGCTTTTCTCCCTGGTAAAGATCCACCTGATAGCCCCGGGTAAGTTTGGGAAGCGGATTCCCTTTATCCTCGACGAGGCGATGCTCAACGATTTCCTGGGCAGGAACCCCGCAGTGGCAGGTATATTCAAGCAATTCCTGAAAAACAAATAGAGAAACAGCCCGAAAAGCCCCTTTTTTACTACTATCGCAATGCCCCTTGCTGCCCCTGCACGCCGGTTTTATTAGAAAACCTCTTTTTACCCGAAAACAATTGACAAGCGATGATTGGCTCACACCGAGCATAAACCTGAATAATGGAAATGCATCAGAAACAAAACGGAATCGAAACCGAACTGAGCCGCGACCTTGGGCTGACTTCCGCCTTGGCCATCGGGATTGGCACTATGATCGCCGCGGGTATTTTTACCCTTTCGGGTCTTGCCATCCGGAATGTCGGTTCGTCGGCCATCATCTCTTTTCTTTTGGCAGCCATCGTTGCCTTATTCACAGCCCTGACGTATTGCGAGTTTGTCTCCATCTATCCCCGCACCGGCGAGGGGTAGGAATCGAGGGTTGGAGCGCCTGCCATTGCTGCGGCCCCCCAGAGGAAGATTGGCGATCTGTACCCTTGCTGCCGTCGCGCCTACCTCGCAAGCGAGTCGGGCCGATCCGTCCGC
>JBFIJS010000712.1:0-2724 GCA_041600595.1 Saprospiraceae bacterium
ACCGTATATCCGCCATCCGACCAGTCCCACTCCCACGTGAAGTGATATGCCAGCGGGTTTTCCTCCACGGTCATACTCACCTGCACCGAACGGTTGAGCGGGTCCTGAGCTAATCCAATATTTGATACTTGAAACAGAAAGAGTAACAGCCAGCAAATTGACCGGATCGCGTTGTTCATGATGTTGGATTTACAGCGTAAAATCGAATTCTGTTCAGCACCATCCAGGGTGCTGTTAAAGGGAAATAATTGAGGTAGAAAAGGTGTTCGAGTAGTGCCGCAAGCACGTGTTAAACGGCTTCATTGCCCGGTATTACACCAAAAATACATGGCAGACTTCAGCGGCACGCTGTGGGGTTTCTTCCACAACATCCGTGAAGAGCCGGTTGCTTTTTGTCAGTTGTTCCCGGATACCGAAAGTAACGATAATCTCCTCATTACCAAGTGTGTACAAAGTATATTTCCGGTTCTTGAACAATTTGAGTCTTTCGTCGGAAGTGTTTAGAAAATTAACTTCCTTGGAGAAATCCAGCTGGTTCAATCCTTCCACCAGGCCGACACCCGTCGCTTTCAGCAAGGCTTCTTTCTTTGTCCAGATTTTATAAAAATCTTCGTGTGAAAAAACCCGGTCGCATTCGCTGCTGGTGAAATAATGGGATGCCACTTCCCAGTACTCGAATTTCTCGTTAATGGCTTCCAGGTCAATGCCGATCTGTTGTTCACCGGGGTGTACGGCGATGGCGATGTAAGGACCCGAATTTGACAAATTGAACTGGAATGTATCCCGGTATCCCTTGAGGTAAGGTTTCCCAAAACGTTCATCTGTCAGTTCAATCTCGCCGGGAAACAGGTTGAGGCATTCGCCAATGAGCACCCGCAACATACCCCGCCCGGCGACATAAGCCTGCCGGTCGAGCTCTCGCCGAAAACGGACGGCTTTCTTTTTTTCTTTCAACGATAAAGTGGAAGCGAGGTAAGCTATTACCTCCTTGGGCATGTGCAGTACATTGATCAGGTACACGCGCACGTCGTTCAGTTCGGGGTGGGCGCTGAGATCCAGGATCTGGATCGCTTCTTTTAGGTGTTTCTCCATGGTTGTTTATAGTGTTTGTTCGTGTTCATGAATTTTGTTCAATACTCTGTAACAAAAGTTTCTTTAAAATTTCACTGATTCATGTGGGCCGGAAATTTCACCCTATCATTGAGGCAGCCAACTGCTCGGCCCAACGGGATTTTAAGCTGAAAATTTCCTGCGCCGCATTTCATAAACTAATTTAGATTACACAGTATTCACTCATTTTAATTAGAGAAATAAGTCGTGTTTACCGGGGGTGTGTTATTTATTTTGGGTTGAAAACTACTTCGTCCATCAATATTTTCCTGTAACCAGCTGTCAAACTTGCCAGTTCGTCTGCCAGTCATGGGCGACACAGGTTTTACCCTGCGGTGGTTGCTAAGAAATGGTTGCAAACGGATCCGGCCGATGCTGCCGGCATTTATCCACTCATTACCGATTTTCTTATTTCCGCTAAACGTTTGCCCAGGGCTTCAGCCAGCTGGCGGCCATGTGGGTCGTCGAACAACGTCAAATGATTACCTTCTATTTGGTGAATAGTTAATCCGTGGAGGGCAAATTGGTCCCAACCATAATGATCGGGATCGTGAAGATAAAACATTTGCTCTTTTGCCTTGAATAAATCCACATGAATTTGCAATGGCTGCAAGACATATTTCTCATAAGCCTGCAAACTCTTCTCGTACACCTCTTTTCCGTAAGGGATATATCCCTCTTCGATTTCGTTGGTTTTGGTATTGAGATAGGCCATGGTGAGTTTGCCTTTCAGGTGCTGAAACTGCATTTTCAGCACTGATGATTTGTACTCAATGGCTTTGGCCGGATCTTTCAGCATCAGCGACATATTGAAGCCCAGCTTCTTGAATTTCTTTTTCAAATTACTGCCTCCGCCATTACCGGCCCATTCGTATTTCGCCACCGCATCAAACAGGGCAAGCATGGGCACCTCCTTGTTTTCCTGTTGCAGTTGGGCCGCCATTTCCCAGGCGATGAGCCCTCCCAGGGAATAACCAGCCAGGCAATACGGGCCATCCGGGTTTTGCATTTTTATCTCCCGGATATAATGAGCCGCCATCTCTTCAATGCTGTCGAGTGGCTCCTCCCCTTCATTGAGGCCAACAGCCTGCAAGGCGTAGATAGGTTGATCCTCTTCGAGGTATTTCACCATATTCTGGTAAAACAGGACGTGCAGACCGCCTCCGTGCACCAGATAAAGCGGTGGCTTTTTCTCTCCTCCTTCCCGGATGCAAATCAGGGATGAAAATCGGGGTTCCGGTTTGTCAGCGGCCGGCTTACCGTTCGTCAGTGGTTTGTTGTACCCATTGAGCTGGCCCGCCAGTTTTTTTATGGTCGAATGCTGAAACAGGGTGGTTAGCGGCAACTTTTTCCCCGTAGCCTCTTTGATTCTCGACATCAACTGCACTGCCGCCAGTGAATGGCCGCCCAGCTCAAAAAAGTCATCTTGCACACCAACCTGCTCCACCCCGAGCAAATCTTTCCAGATATCGGTCAGCAGCAGCTCGCCCTTCGTCGTCGGAGCGGCTGACTCCCTTCCCGACAACCTGGACCAATCCGGCTTAGGCAGGGCGTTTCGGTCGACTTTCAGGGATGAATTAACGGGCATTTGATCCATTTCTACAAAAATGGAAG
>JBFIJS010000713.1:0-2720 GCA_041600595.1 Saprospiraceae bacterium
CGAACCCAATCATCAGCGCTACTTGCCATTGTTTCAGTATTTCAAGCACGAACAGGCGGTAGAAACCAGCAGCCAGTTTGAAGAAAAACTGCTCCGCAAACTGGACCATCCGGGCGCAACCATCATTCCGATGAGAACCTGGGGCCGGAGGTTGATGCAGGTAGCAGCCGTTGCGGCGGTATTTTTGGCCGCCCATTTCGTCTTCAACAAACCGGCCGATCCGGAACCACCGACCGTCAACTGGGCAGCGTACGAAATAAACGATGAACAACTGGCCTACGAGGAAACCGTGAAAGCCCTGAAGCTTTTGTCCGCTAAAATCAACAAAGGCAAAAAAAAGACGGTCCGGGAAGTTTCCAAATCAGAGCCGATTTCCAAATACCTAAATTAAACCCGTGTACAGTCGGCAATCAGGCGGCCCTTATCTGAAAGAACTCATTGCCTGCCGTGCACCAATTTGATCAATACCCGATTGTTTAACATTTAAAAATTCTAAAAGTCATGAAATTTTTGTCAATCTTATTTGCTTTGTGCCTCAGCACCACCATGTTCGCCCAGGAGGACGCCATTACCAAATATTTTTCAAAATACGTTGACAATGAAGACTTTACCGTCGTTTATGTCAGTGGAAAAATGTTTGAACTCATCAATAAAATGGAACTGGACTTCGACGATGACGAAGCGGAAGCGATTCTTTCGGTTGTAAAAGATTTGAAAGGCCTGCGGATTTTGACCACCGAAAAAGATGGTTTAAAATACTACAAAGAAGCTTTGAAAATCATCAACACCAAAGAGTATGAAACCCTGATGACGGTACGCGAAGGCAACAACGAAAACGTTCAATTCTTGATAAAGGATAACGGCAGCGGCATCTTAAACGAATTGTTGTTGCTGGTTGGAGGTGAAGGAAACGAATTCGTCCTGATCAGTTTCATCGGTGCCATCGACCTGAACGAGGTTGGAAAACTGGCCAAGGCGTTTGAAGGTGAGATGAAAGATAAAAAGAAGTAACCGGCAGCCCGCACCCCATACCTTCCATTTTGTATTATCTAAATCTGCCTGGAATTTTTGTTGACAACTGTCCCGATCAGGCGAATTCAAAAATCTGACCTTATCATGCATTATCATCAGAAGCAATGAAAAAACTCAGATTACGCTTCGTCCGCTCGGTCGAGTCCAAAAATTCCGGGCAGCTTATTAAGCCCAATGAAAATGAAAAACATTCTGCTTTCCGCATTTCTGCTCTTTGTGCCCCTCTTTCTCTTCAGCCAAAACCGGGCACTCAATAAGTTTTACCGGCAAAACAAACGCGGCAAAGAAGTTCGCAACGCAAAATTGCCGGGCTGGCTTATCCGCTCGGGAGGGAAAATAGCCCTCAAGAGATCGGAGATGAGCGAGGAAGATTTTGCACTCGCCAAGCAATTGCTCAAGAAGGCCGGCGGGGTGAAATTTATGTACTCAGAAGATGGCGCAAAAATACCCCAACAGGAAATTCAGCAGCTGAAACAAGACCTTCGGGAAGACCACTTTGACGACCTCATCATGATCAAAAGTGGTGGTGAAATGGACTTCCAGCTCATGATCAAAGAAGTGGACGGAGTGGTAAAAAACCTCTTCCTGCTCTACAATGATCTGGAGGACGGGGAAATGGCTTTCGTCACCATGAAAATGAATATCAGCCTGGATGAGGTAACCAAATTGGTGGAAAAAGGCATGGAAGAAAAATACCATGAATTGATGATAGAGGAGGAAACGGAGCCAGTCGAACCGGTGATGTAAAGGATGAAAACTTCTGCAAAAAGGGGCGCTTTAGACCAAAGCGCCCCTTTTTTGTTCGCAAAAATTCCTACATTCGCAGCTCACTAAAATTTGAAAAATTCAACCAATGAGCAAGAAATTTAGGGCCGGCGTTTTGCACGGCGACGAAGTAACCGAACTACTCAATTATGCCAACGATAATGATTTTGCCCTTCCGGCGGTCAATGTAATCGGCACCAACTCCGTAAACGCTGTACTCGAAACAGCCAAAGCGGTCAACTCACCGGTCATTATTCAGTTTTCCAACGGTGGCGCCGCCTTCTTTGCAGGCAAAAGCCTCTCCAATGCCGGAGAACAGGCAGCCATCATGGGAGGCATTTCCGGTGCCATCCACGTCCACACCATGGCCAAGGCCTACGGTGTTCCTGTTATTTTGCACACCGACCACTGTGCGAAAAAATTATTGCCCTGGATTGATGGATTGCTGACAGCCGGCGAGCAGTTTCACAAAGAAAGGGGCTACCCGCTCTACAGTTCGCACATGCTCGACCTTTCCGAAGAAGACATCAAGGAAAATATTGAGACCTGTGTGGAATACCACAAACGCATGAGCAAAATCGGGATGACCCTCGAAATTGAACTGGGTGTCACCGGTGGGGAGGAAGACGGCGTTGATAATACTGATGTAGACTCTTACAAATTGTACACCCAACCGGAAGAAGTGAGCTACGCCTACGAGGAGCTGAGCAAGGTCAGCGAGCGATTCACCATCGCCGCCGCCTTTGGCAACGTGCACGGCGTTTACAAACCTGGCAACGTTAAGCTGCAACCCGTCATTTTGAAAAATTCTCAAAACTATGTGAAAGAGAAATTCAAAACGAAAAAAGACAACCCGATCAACTTTGTGTTCCACGGTGGCAGTGGATCCAGCCGCGAAGAGATCAGGGAAGCCATCGGATACG
>JBFIJS010000714.1:0-2719 GCA_041600595.1 Saprospiraceae bacterium
GCCCACTTGCAGAGAAAAAAATTAAAGCAAATTTAAATTACACAGTACTTATTTTTGGCCGTACACAAGTTTTCAAATTTTGGCTGAGCTGGATATTCAATACAGTACCGAAGACTACCATCCCAACCCGCCCGGGAAAGACTGTTGGCGGGTTGGGACTGGCGATACACCTCACCATTTCAGTCCCCAATAAATACGCAGCAATATTCGTTTCTTTGCGGTTTGACGTGCTGCCCGTTTCCCTTGCATGGTTTTTGGCGTCACGTTGTGATTTCCCAGCTTATGGGCGGAAGGTTTTGCCCCGATAGTGCAAGACAGTAAATACAAAAATATCAAACGATGAAACGAGTTAACGTATCGCTCTTTACCAGCCTGTTGTTTTTACTGGCTGCTTTTTCGCTGCAGGCACAAAGTACTGCTGCAGACGCCGCTGCGGCCTACGCTCCCCCTTTTGCATTAAACCCGGACAACCCCAAAGTGTACCTTGATATCAGTATTGGAGGTCAGGCCGCAGAACGGGTCGTTTTGGAATTGTTTGCCGACGCCGCTCCTTTGACTGCCGAAAACTTCCGTCAACTCTGCACGGGCGAAAAAGGCACGGGTGAGTCGGGCAAGCCCCTGCATTACAAAGGAAGCGTTTTCCATCGGATCATTCCCGGATTTATGTGCCAGGGAGGTGATATTACCCACGGCAACGGCCGGGGCGGAGAGTCTATCTACGGTAAAAAATTTAACGACGAGACATTTGCCGGCAAAGCAGGCAAGCATCCGGGCCCCGGTGTACTGTCGATGGCGAATGCCGGCCCCAATACCAACAGCTCCCAGTTTTTTATCTGTACCGCAGAAACACCCTGGCTCAATGGGCGGCACGTTGTTTTCGGGCAAGTTGTTAAAGGCTACGACGTGGTTAAAAAGATGGAGGCAGTGGGCAGTCGCGGCGGACAAACGTCCACCGTGGTAGTGGTGACGGACTCCGGAGAACTTTAATTTTTCCGTTGCCGCTTATTTATTTCGATAGTCTAAATATTGCTGAAATAATAAGCTTTTTATTTCCCTTGTATAAAAAAAAAAGGGTCGGTTTTACACACAGATATGTGTTGCCGACCCTTTTTTATTTTCGGAAAATGAGTGTCCGGCTGATAAAAGAATGGTCTTTGTCTGGCCGGTATTTTACCAATCATTTTAATGGTAAAAGTATCGGATAAAACTGGCCATTTTAATTTCCGGTATTTATTGTCAGTATTTTTGTATTTTTTTTAAAACCAGTATTTAACAGTAGCGTGCACACCATAAAGCGTGTATTTCTGGGAAATAGGGTAATTGCCCGTTGCGAAATTTTTTGGAAAATGACGGACATATGGAGCAATGCCCACTGTTATATTTTCTCCTGGTTTATATTCTGCCGAAATACCGAGATAATAACTCAATCCGACACTGGATTTAAATACATTTTCTATATTCTGATCCTGTATTTCATTCTGTAAAATACGGCCTTTTGTCTGTAAAGAAATATTGGCAAAAATACCTGTCTGTGCACCGAAATTCCAGTTGTTATTATTGATGAAATAACCCGCCAAGATTGGAATATCAAGCATGGTGTAGCGATTGAAATATTTTTTGTTGATGTCGGTGATGGTCGTATGAGGTACGGTTCCCATTACGGCAATGGTATCGAGGTTGGGGTTGACGGCATAGTACAGAACGCCGTCGGTGGAGTCGATGGTGGTGATGTTCCTGCGGTAGTCAAAACGTTCCGTCATGCGGGTGTACTGAATGCCCGTTTGGAAGTCGAAACCCGATTTATGACGAAGGTTAAAATGTGCTCCCAAATGGGCTGTTTCCAGCTGTTTCTCAGTGTTTTCCCGCAAGTCGATCAATGTGTTTCCGGTGCTGTCTGTAGCTGTCAGGCTGCGTACAGCATAGCTGATGCCGGCGTTTACGCCTGCGGAAAAACGGACATTTTTCTTTTCCATCGGATGCCTGCGTTCCGGTAAAGCTTCCGGGTTTTCGGGCTTTTCCGGCGAATGATTAATTGCAAAAAAGGTTGATGCGGCAAGATGTCCGGCACTGGGTTGGAGGAAAGAGAGCGGCAGTGCGGGCAGATGGCTGGCTGGAGGTAGCGACTGGTTTTTTGATGCCGTCGTTTTTTTCGCCGAGACAGTTATGGATTGCGTTGGGGGCTGTTGGTCTTCTGGTGCTTTACCATAATTGCTTTCCCGTTGAGGTTTTCTTTCGGGCGAAAAATAGTCACCAGATATTATTGTTTCCTTTGATTTATTTTGGAGCATAAAATTGTTTTGCTCCTTTGTTTTATTGTTTGCCGGTTTGGCTGGTTGATTTATCGTTTTACTTGCGGATGTGTTGGTTGTTGTGAGATTTTCACTGGCTTCTTTTTCAGTTTTTATTGTGCTGTTTTCAGTTTCTGCATCAGGAATAATTAATTCTTTTTTATTGTCGGTATTGTTTGTATTTATCGGGAGATTATTGGCTGTAATTATTTTTTCCGCATTATTTTTATAAATGAAAAAATAATAGCCCGCCAGGCTGCCGGTTACCAGCGTGCCGGCCAACAGAAGCCAGAATAAACCGTAACGTTTTTTTCGTCGGGATTGATTGATGGCATCAACTTCCGGTTCGATAGCGCTCCAGATCGCTTCGACATCCACCTCCGAACGGTGGCCCGATATATCGTTTTTGATTTTATTTTCGAACAATGGCC
>JBFIJS010000715.1:0-2715 GCA_041600595.1 Saprospiraceae bacterium
CAGGTGGTTGCAATTGTCCAAAGCCGACTAAAGGATTTTGCATCTGATGGCCTTGTCAAAAGGGACTTTGAATAAAATAGTCCGGCAGATTTGCCAGATTACCCTGGATGGATAAAAGTATGGAACAGCAGACTTCCTGCGAAATTTGACCAATAATTTTATATTCGCTGACTGAGTACAGGACAAAACTTATTTTCGGCAATGTGTTACTGCGGGCTCACCCTCCCCCTCAAGTGGCAGGGGTGTTAAGTTCCGATGGATTTAGTTTTTAATAAAAATGAAAATGAAAATGAAAAAACCAAACATCCTTCGCACGGGGCATGGAATTTTTAAGTTTGAATTTGCACTTGTACTTGAATTTTAAAAAACCTCCTCAGAACTTAACAGCGCTGCCTCCCCCTCCAGTGGGGACTCTCGCAGCGAAGATGTCCCCACTGGAGGGGGGTAAACTCATTTAGACAGATTAAGGTTCTTCATTTTTGTCCTGTACTGAGATTCGCTGATCATCCATCTTTTTCCTCTAAAAGAGCTTTCCTCTTACACTGAACGTTTTAATCATTTACCAAAATTCAGATAAAAACAATCATCATGGATCACAGAATTATTGTTACGGCCGACGACTTCGGCGCATGCGACTTCATTGACAACGGCATCCGGGAGGCCATCAGGGCCGATGTCGTCAGTTGCATTTCCACCTTCATCAATTTTGAGCCAAGGGACGACTCCCACCCCTATGGAGCCTACAAGGGCAGCATTCAGGCCGTCAAAGATCTCCTGCGGGACATCAAGGACCCGAGCATTTTTCCCAATACCCCTGATATCCGGGTGGGGCTTCACTTCAATTTCCATGCTGGCAGTCCGGTATTTCCACATGAAGATAAAATTGAATCCTTACTGCTGGACAGGAAGGTAAACGGGCGGAGGATTTTTAGGAATATTGAAAAATTCAACCCGTCAAAAGTGGACCAAAAAGAATTTAACAAAGAATTGCAAGCCCAGTACAGCCGGTTCTTTAACGAACTTACTTTCGCACCGGATCATTTCTCTTCCCATTTTCCCATTATTTTCATGACCCCCGAGTTCTTTGAGGATGTCTGCAGCCTGGCCAAACCACTGAGAATCCCCGTCAGGAACCCTTTCCTCGTCTGGCAAACCAAAAACGAACCGAAAGACTCTCCCAACCGGGAAAAATTGAAAACCATAAAAGGTTTCTTTAAGAAAAAATCAAAGACCAAACAGATCGATCTGAAACGAGCTATCAAACTGATCGATACCCTGAACGACACCGTACTCAATGGTTTTAAAACCAAAAACATCCGGTCACTGAACAAGCACGGGATCGATTTTCCGGACTACACTCATTGCCATTTATATGGCAATGGAAGTGATGTGGAAGCGGTCCGGAACATGATCAACAATCTGCCGGATTTCCGGCCAAGTCATTACAAAAAACCGCCCGGCAAACCAATTGTGACGGAAATCATTACCCACGTTGGCCGCGGCGAATTTGATGAAAATAAAGTACCACACGGCATTGACTCTACCTATTTTGGTGGCCGCCACGAGGAATTGGAACGGGTGACAACCTCCAATGAATTAATCCAAAGGAAGCTTTTCAATTATAAATCTGCCTTAATTGATGGATAAAAAAAGGAAAGCCGGCTCCGCTTATTACCTCCGCACGTTGCTAACGTGTCAGAGGCTGTAAGCGGAGCCGGCCTTTTATTGATCGCTCCGAGCGTCACGCATCATTTCCATGAATTCCCACAGAGGCAGGGCGACGTATTTACTCTTCTTTCAAAACTCTTTTCTTCATCTGTTCAAACTCCTCTTCGGTAATCACTCCGGCGGCTTTCAGGTCTCCTAATTGTTTCAGGCGATTGATCATTTCATCCGTGCGGGCGGTGTCCTGCTGCCACGCCTCGTCCATAACATCATCGATGGTCTCGGACATTTTCATTTCCTGGGCTGCATCTTCCGCTGCTTTGCGTTTGGCTTCCTGCTGCTGGCGCAGTTCTTCCGCGACTTTTTTACCTTTTTCAAACTGTTCCTTGTACAGTTTTTTCAGGCGTTCGGTATCGAAATCGAGGATGGTACCGCCGGTTTCGAAGTGGATTTTAAACACATTGCCCAGAGCGTAAGTGGATGCCCCCGCCATCACAGCATTAGTCACGCCACCCAGGTAAGTACCCACGACGGGGATCATCTTAACGATACTGCCAGCCCCCATCCGGGCCAGGGTAGCCGTAGTCAGCGAGCTGACGATGGCCTTTCCTTTGGTTTCGGCAAAATCTACATCATACACCCGGCAGAGTTGGCGGATCATGTCCAATTGGGCGGCGCTGACGGCAAAAATATCCACAACCGGAAACGGAATGACCCCCGCTCCCATGCTGAACAGGATGTGATTGCGGATAACGGATTCGGCATGTTTGGTTTTTTCTTGATTTGCACTCATGGTTGTTGATTCAGGGATTGGCAGGCAGCCGGTGGCGGTCTGTGTTCCCGGTTTTTCTTTTTCAGTAGTTGAGAAATATTAGCTAAAAACAGGATGGAAAAGATGGCTTTGACGCGATTCTTTTCCAAGAGTTTTCAATATTAAAAAAGTCCTGGCTGGTAAAAAAGTTTTCTTCGACCGGCGACAGAGGCAGGGAGATAAAACAACAAATGCAAGCCATTTCTGACTTGCATTTGCCGTTTCCGAACAGGCAGGAC
>JBFIJS010000716.1:0-2715 GCA_041600595.1 Saprospiraceae bacterium
CTTTGTGCTGCGGTAGTGGATTTGCTGCTCGATTAGGCAACTCATCAGGTCGTGAAAGACATTTCCGGTACTGTGCAAGTCCGGTAGCGGCGTCTGGGCGCTGAGTCTGCCGAGCACAGGGTCATTTTCAACCAGATGGCTTAGTGGTGAATTTTGAGTCGTGGTTTGCAAACGGGAAAAGTTTTTTTGGAAGGAACAGGTCTGGGCCGGTGTGGTTTTCGGTTTTTGGAAAATGAGTGCTTGACTAATCTTGAAGAAGCCGTAAAAACGGCTAAACTGTATAACTACTTTTTTACCCAACTACCTGGTTGATTGCTATCCAACGGTTTATAAATAAAACATTTTAACGGCCATTTCTTCGAGGCAACTGGTTTTGAAAACCGAATATATCTGTCACCCACTGGTCTTTGAAATAAAAATGCCGGAAGAACTCAGGGCCTTTCCCGGCAATGAATTTCACCTCTCGGAAATCAATCATTCAATCATTCAATCATTCAATCATTCAATCATTCAATCCTCCGGGCCACTTCCGCACCTTATCCTTCCGCAAGGCATCAATCGCCATCCGTACACTGATCGCGGTTGTGGCTCCTGTTTTTACATTTGAAACAGGTACTTCCCCGTTCAGAATGCAGTTGTAAAAATCCATCAAGGCATAATGTGTGCCTTCCCACTCCTGATGTTCATGTTCAAATTTTATAGGGTACCCTTCATTGCCTGCATTTTTCATTGTTGCGCCCGAGACGCCGTCAACCGTTCCCAGTTCTTTTTTATTCAAAGGTTCATAATAGACCCAGCCTTCGTCAATTTTTAATTCGATGGTACCCTTGCTGCCCCTGAATTGAAACTGGTAGCCCTCGTGCGCATTGGCGGTGAGGGAGATCGCATTGACTTTCATACCGTTGGGATATTTATACAGGGCATTGACATTGTCAAAAGTTTCGCGACCGTCTTTCCAATAATCGATACCGCCGTAACCCGTGACCCGGTCAGGATGCGTATCAAATACCCAGTTGACAAAGTCGATCTGGTGCGAAAGCAGCTCGGCTATCAAACCACCGGAATATTCTTTGTACATCCGCCAGTTGATCATTCTTTCGTATTGTGGATCAGGAACGGGCCGTCGCCAGTCGCCGTTGCGGTTCCACTGAATGTAAACATTGGTGATATCTCCAAGGTATCCTTTCCGGATATATTCAGCGACCTTGAAATACAGTGGATGATAGCGATATTGATGGCCTACCAGGAAGGTGAGATTTGAATCCTGTACTTTTTTTAACAATTTGCCGGCTTCCCTAATCTTATAGGTCATGGTTTTTTCGCAGTAAACGTGTTTGCCACTGTCCAATGCGTCAACTGCCATTTCGTAGTGCATGGACAGGGGCGTGGCAATGACAACGGCATCCACGTTGGGATCGGCGAGCAATTTCCGGTAATCCGTGTAAGATTGGGTGCCCGGACCGGCGTTGGCTACTGCTTCTGCCAGGCGAAAAGGGAGAATATCGCAACATGCTACAACTTTGAATGAAGGAAGCTTTTTTAAAACATTGATCATGCCACCCCCCCGGTCGCCCGTACCGATGATACCTAGTTGGACCACATCGTTTTTTGCCAATGGCCTTTCCCGGGCATTAATTTGACTAAAGGTCAGTCCAGCGGCAGTCAGGCTGCTTTTTAACAGAAAATCCCGTCGGTTCATAATTCTCTGATCTTAATACTTCGGAATGAGACATTATCACCGTGGTCTTGCAGGAGAATATGTCCTTGTGGTAATTCCCCAAATTGCGGCCAGACGCTGTATTTGCTGTAAGCTACCAGGGCCCGGAACATTGGGGTATTCCGCTCATATTCCACCATTTTAAAGCCATTGAGCCAATGTTCGACGTGGTTGCCCCGGACAACGATACGCGCCTGGTTCCACGTTCCTACTCCCAGGAAATCCTTTCCCCGGCGGGGTTCCGATAGATTGCTGGCGGGAATGAGATCATAGAGTGAGGCGATGGTCCGGTTGCCTTTCACACCCAGTTTTGCATCCGGGTGGTTTTCATCGTCGAGGATCTGAAACTCCAGACCGATCGATGAGCCCGGGCCTTTGTTGAGTTCGGGATCTACGAAATATTTGATGCCGCTGTTGGCACCTTTGGTGATTTTAAACTCAACTTTCAATTCAAAATCACTGAATTTTTGTTGCGTGATGATATCGCCACCATTGGCAGATTCAGCGCCGCCGGAAGCCAGGACGGACAAGGTACCGTCTTTGATTTCCCAGCCTTGTTCGGGGAAGGCAGGGCCGCGGGCGCTTCGCCAACCGTTGGTGGTCTTGCCGTCCCAAAGCAATCGCCAGCCCATGCGTTTTTCGTGTTCGGTCAGCGTATTGGGTACCAGATTGACCTCCGGTGCATGGGGCGACACCGGCCACCGTTCTTCCTCCAACTGCTCTGTTTTTATGCGGATGTTGCGCCAGTGGATTTCCCGGCCTGCCAACTCATTGTTGTTTATACTGTGGACCTGCAAGGCTATAAAGCCTGCAGGGGTCATATCATCGACCAGATTGGATGTTTGTATCCTATTCACCCAGATACGGATCTCCGGACCAATGGCTTCAATGCGGTAATGATTCCACTGTCCTACCTGATAAGCCTTTTGCCCAATCGGGTTCTCCGTCAAAGGGTAAATCCATTTCCGCCTTCCTTCATCATAAATGCCCCCGCTGTA
>JBFIJS010000717.1:0-2712 GCA_041600595.1 Saprospiraceae bacterium
GACCTCTTGCATGCCATGCAAGCGCTCTAGCCAGCTGAGCTAATCCCCCTTCTTGTGTATGGACATATGACTCGAACTGGTGACCTTCCCGATTTTTCATCGGGACACTCTTACCAGCTGAGTTAATCTCCTTTCAAATGAATAGACATTTGCCCCGAACTGGTGACCTTCCAGATTTTTCATCGGGACGCTCTTACCAGTTGAGTTAATCTTCTACTTATTAATTGACAGGCAAACGTCTTTTCGCCAGCGGGTGCGAAATTACAAGTTTTTCGGAAATGAGAAACTAAAATCGGATTTTTTTATCCCTCTTCTTTTAACACTGATCGGACCCTGCTACCTTTTTGAAATATTTCGTAAATATATATCACGATAAAACAAGATCTACTCGTTGGTTATTTTTACGGCACGGGGAGTACAGAATCACTACTCTGCAAAAGCCTGCATCACCATAACACCCCGGGCCCTCAAATCCCTCGGCTATTCCTTGTAAAACATCCACTTGCCCAATTCCTTCAAGGTTACCTTCTTACCATACATCAAAATGCCCACCCGATATATCCGACCTGACAGCCAGACAAAGAAGAAAGCCGCACCGGCCAACAGGACCATAGACACCAATACTTCCCACAGCGGTGGCTCAAAAGCCAACCGCGCCGGCATCAGCACCGGCGAAAACAACGGTACGATCGACATCCAGGTAGCTAGCGGACTGGTAGGGTTTTCGATCACCGGACCAATGAGAATAATTGCAATAATGATTGGAGCCATGGCCACGAACGTAATCGGCTGACTTTCTCCCAGATCGTCGCCCATCGCTGAGCCAACTGCCGCAAAAAGAGATGCATAAATGAAGTATCCTCCAATAAAATAAAAAAGGAAAAGCGGAATGATATACCCCCAGTTTTGAGCTTTCAGAACCCCCAATGTTCCCATCATCTCTGACATTTCTTCAGGGGATGGCCCATTGTTCATGGGGCCTTGTTGGGCCTCGGCCATAGTTTCCATCGGGATAAACATCCCAACGACAGACATCAAAGCGATCGTCATGCCTATCCAAATCACCATCTGGGTCAAGCCGACTGCACTCACGCCGATGATCTTCCCCAACATTAATTGAAAGGGCTTTACTGATGAAATAATGACTTCTACGATGCGGTTTGTTTTCTCTTCCATGACCGAGCGCATAATCATCGTACCGTAGATCAATAGAACAATGTAGATAATAAAGCCGGCCACAAAACCGATCGCCGTGGCAATGCCAGCACTATTTTGTTTGTCCTTTTCAACCAATTCTCCCGATTCGCTCTTCTCCAGTTCCTTTTGCTTCAGACTCACATCCGGCCGAAAACTTTTCAGTACTTCCTGGTTATATCCTGAGTTTTTGATATTATAATCTTCGATAACGCTCTCGATCCGGCGCTCGATCGAGGACTTAGACCCCAGCGACAACTGTCCTTCAGAAAAGTAAAATGCCTCCATTTTTTTGGTCCCCGAATCGGGCAGAGCAGGGATGTGCAACACGCCATCAAAACCCATTGATTTATAATTTTCTTTCAACTCCTGCAACGGTTTGTCGCTGAGTTGGTACTTCACACTGCCTCCTTCTTCTGTTGGCAGCGTAAAAATGCCCGATCCGTCTTTGACGGCAACCGTTTTCGTTTCTTTTCCTGCATACGCTGCCAACAAAGCTGGTACCGTAAATAATGCCACAAAAATGAGTGGTGACAGCAGAGTCAGAAGAATGAAGCTTTTCTTTTTGACTCTGGTGAGGTATTCCCGCTGAATGATTAGACCAAGTTTATTCATTTAGTTTTGATAATTAATGGTTGATTGATACTGGTTATCCCGTTCCGGTCGGGCAAGGCCTCCTACTGAAGATTTTTTCCCGAAAAACGCTCCAAAGGCTTACTCGTTGCTCTCCCCGACCCTTTTGATAAAAATCTCATTGATCGTTGGTAATACTTCGTTAAACGAGCGGATGTGCACGCCTCGTTGGATAAGGTAACGGAGAATTTCATTGGAATCGCCCCCTTCGTTGACTTTGACGCTCAACTCATGCTCGGTAGCATTTCGGATTTCGAAGGTATCGCTGCCTGCATCCGTAGCGGCAAGATCAGCCGGCAGGCTGCCGGTAAACTCTATTTTAAAAACATTATCTTTAAATTTTTCCTTTACTTCCGCCACTTTTCCCTCCAGCACATTTTTTCCCTTGTTGATCAACACGATGTGCTCACACATTTCCTCTACAGACTCCATGCGATGGGTAGAAAAAATGATACTGGTCCCGTTCTGGTTTAATTGCCGGATTTCATCTTTGATAAGATTAGTATTGATGGGATCAAGGCCGCTGAAAGGTTCGTCCAGAATAAGCAACTTGGGCTTGTGTAGCACGGTCGCAATGAACTGAACTTTCTGTTGCATACCCTTCGACAACTCCTCCACTTTTTTGCCCCACCAATCCTTGATGTCAAAGCGCTCGAACCAGTATTTTAATTCTTTATTAGTTTCCTGAGGTGTCAGGCCTTTCAGCCGGGCGAGGTACGTCAGCTGCTCGCCGACTTTCATTTTTTTGTACAAACCCCGCTCCTCCGGCATATAACCGATTTGCTCCGGGTGGCGATTGTTAAGCACTTCACCGTCCAACCAGATCTTCCCGCTATCAGCCTTGGTAATGGAAGTAATAATGCGGATAAGAGACGTTTTCCCGGC
>JBFIJS010000718.1:0-2712 GCA_041600595.1 Saprospiraceae bacterium
CCGGTGATCCGGAACTCGGTGCTACGTACACACCCGCAATTTTTCCCTGCAGCGCCTGCTCGACATTAGCCACGGCTACCCGTTCAATGTCTTCCTGCTTCACCGAACCAACTGCTCCGGTAAGGTCGCTTTTCTTCTGGGTGCCGTAACCGACGACGACAACCTGTTCCAGCAAGGTGCTTTCCTCGCTCATCACCAGATCGATGCGGTTTCTGCCGGCGATGGTGATTTCCTGTGGAGAAAATCCGGTGTAGGTAAACTCAAGGACGGTCTCCGGGCCGGGGACCTCCAAAAAATAATAACCATCCACGTCGGTAATGGTCCCTTTGGACGTCCCTTTTTCCACGATATTAACTCCGATCAGCGGCAATCCGTCGGAGGCTCCGGTTACCACCCCCTCTACCCGGTGTTGGGCAAAAAGATTTAGCTGGAGCAGCCACAACAGGAGCAGAAATAATGTTTTTTTAGTTGGGTAAATATTATCCATGATCAAATATTTTCGGGTGAGTGGGATGGGGTTAGAAAGCCAGGCGCCGGAGGTGTTTCCCGGGCAGTTGTCAGGCGGGGAGTGCAGACCGGGCTAATACAACCCGGCCTGCGTTCCCGCTGAAAGCTTTTCCCGAAGGGCGATGCAAGGATCGACCACCCGTGTAGCGCCTGGCTTTTCGAACCATCAAAAAGAGCGCTCTTATTGTTTTACAAACTTCGCATTGGACACCAATCGTCCATCTTTGGTATATCCAGCCAGGGTATAAACACCTGCCTGTAGCTGACCAACCTGCAGCGCCACCTGCTGGTCCGTTCCGGTCCAGACGGTAGCTACCCGGTTGCCCAGTATGCCGTAAATATCCAGGCGGGCAGCTTGCCCGAGGTTATTAACCATTAGCACATCGCTCACCGGGTTCGGGGCAATGTTGAGCGTTTCGAGTTTTGGTGTTTCGAAAACACCGACTGAACTGGCACAACTTCCATCGCCGAGAATCAAATCATCGAAGAAATATGTCACGTCACTGGTAGGAATATTCTCGATATCCCAGATCAGGGTGACCCGGCGGTAATTGCCATCATCGGGGAGTGGATTAGGAGCAGCCTCAAAATTCCAGGAAAGTTCCACCCACTCGTTGGCGGTTTCAATCGGAACAGTAAAGTCACCGGAAGAACCAGGCGCACCGGGGGTGGCAGGGTTTTCCAGTTTCATGGTCAGGGTAGTTTCTTTCGGCGACCAGACCTTCATTTTCAGAACCTTGGAAATATTCAGATCAATGTAAGCCGGAAGGTCGGTGTACATTCCTTGCCAGGGTTGGTCGGTAGTTGATTTTTCTACCGCTTTCCCCACTTTCGCACTGGTGTTGATACCCGTTGGGTCGGGGTTGTCCACCAATTCAAAATCGCCGGCATCGTCCGATGGGAAATAGAGCCAGGTATTGGAGGTGAAAGCGGGTGATTCAAAATTCATAATGCAGCTGGTGAAGGGTGCCTGGGCAAACGTGATGTTGTCGAGGTGGTAAATTTCCGTGACGCCGGGGTGATCGTTGCCGGCATTGGGGAAGAAACAGACCCGGCGGTGATCCATGCCGGCCTGGTTCGAAAAGTCAACGGTCAGCCTTTGCCATTCGCCTACGTTGGTATAGTCTACCGTAAATTCGGCAGCGGGGCTGCTGCCGCCTTCCAGTTTAAAGAGGAAAGGGGCTTCCTGATCGGCCAGCACCATTAAGCTCAGTTGGTTGAAAACGCTGAGGTCAATGCCATCGGGAAACTCAAAGCAAAGCGCGCTCCAGGGCTCCATCGGGTAATCTTCATAGCGTCCCACCTGAGTGGAGGCATTCAGTACCGTTTGCAACGGGTTGATGATCGTTTCGATTTGGCTGGCGCCGGCACCGATGGTATAGTTGCGCTGACACTCAAAATCGTCGATGATGTTGGGAATCGGAACCACACCTTCGCAGGCATCCACCGTGGAGGCTCCCTGCCGCAGGTTATCAAAAAAGAACATGGCGCCGGATTCGGCTACCCCAGGATTGAAGATAAGGTTTATGCTGACCCAGTCCGTGATGTTCTGGAATTCCGAAAAATCAAAACTGACGGTTTCCCAGTTGCCGGGGTTGGTCAGGTCGCGGGTTATTTCTTTATTTCCCTGCGAGGCACTTTCCAGTTGCATGGCCACATTTACCGAACCGGCGGGAGCCCACACATCGAGGTTGAACTGAGGCCTTTGGGAAATATTGATAAAGCCGGGGGCTACCGCCGTCACGGTGGAGAAAATGGCCGAACCCTTGGTGTATTTTCCGGTGTTGTCCGAGTCGTTTACAGCATCGGGAGCTGGGTTGGCGACGACTTCGAAGGAGCCGTGCAGTACGGTTTGCTGATCGAGCGGTTCCCAGGGCAGGAAGGCCCCGTTCTCAAAATCATCGATCACCACTTCGGTTTGTTCGCCCCACCGGAAGTCATCCACATAGAAAATGTCGCCCGGCTCCGGGTCGTTGCCGCCATTGAAAAAGATGACGATTTTACGGTGGTTGTTGAGCGCTTCACTGCTGAAGTCCACAGAATATTCTACCCACTGGCCGGCAGCAGTCGGATCGACCCAGACTTCTTTTGGTGCGGACAGGCCGCCTTCCAGTTTGAAAAGGATGGGTACGGCCCGGGAGGACCAGATTTTTGCCTGAAACTGATTTTTTACACTCAGGTCGATGGGGTTTTGATAATCGATCA
>JBFIJS010000719.1:0-2694 GCA_041600595.1 Saprospiraceae bacterium
CCGCCGCCTTTTCGATGATGCCCTCTACCTGAAAATTGTCGGTCGCATAAGGCAGGTGATAATTGTGAGCCTCGGTGGCCCCCCAGGGTAAAACTGCCACCTGGTAGGCTGTTTTCCGGACTTCTTTCCAATTGGTTTCAGCTAATAAATAAGGACGGGGAAAGTGGTTTTTCATTTTTCAAAAAATTCTGATTAGATATGGTAAGTTAAGATTTCAGTCCTGATTGTCAGCACCAATCCGCAAATAAGTCTCCTTTTTGATCGCATTTTCTATCGCCACCTGTTCCACCAAAACCGTTTCCCCGGCTACGAGTAAAGTATTGAGGCGGCCTTCTATCTTTCCAAACAACCACCCGACGATTTCTTCAATCGAGTCGTGTTCATCAAAAGTAAGGTACATGCGAATCGACTCCTGAAAGCCGACTCTCCGGCCCCGGTGCCCTTCGTCGATGGTAATGGAAGCTTTGGTTGCCGGAATTTTGAAGCGGTCTCCGAATTCCAGCCAGCGATACTGTGTGCCAAAGAGGTGGTATTTCAGGTCCTTGTCGGAGGTGAGGATTTCAATTTTTATTTTCTTTCCGGCAAATAATGCATCCGGATGCCAGTAGTCATGCGCTTTTTCATCGGTGACTGCCCGTTGCGGCAAACTCCCATCCAGAAAAGCACCGATTCTTTCGGACAAACTTTCGATTTGCTGAAATTTTTCGGTGGCCATTTCCTTGACTGCCTCATTGGCGAAATGCTCAAAGTTGTCAGGATGGTACTTGGCCCGAAGTTCCTTGCGGAGTTTTTTGAAAAGTGCGTTATCCATTTCCTCCAGGGGAACGCCGAAAAGCTTCCGAATTTCTTCCCTTTCCTGGGAGCTAAAAGTTGTGGTTGCCATAGTCCGGGTTTTATCTGTCAAATATGCAGAGTAAAATGAGTTGGGAAGGACTTTTGTTTGCAAAAAACCGGCACAAAATAAAACGGGTCTGAACACAAAGCCGCATGCGTGTCACTTTTGCAGAGAGGTCAACCGGAAAACTTTATCCCTCCTTTTCTTGGCTACTCATCCCTGGAGTTTCAATAGCCAACCGGGGAGATTGCCCACCATTGCCAACCTGCGTTCAGGCCTCGGTATCATCCGTTTATATCTTATTCCATACCATCCAGCAGGTTACCTAACCCGCCGAGCACACTGCCTTCCCCTTTGCGGCGGCCGCCATAATTGCTGGCATACCGTAAGACCCGGTTGGCCAGCCGGCTGATAGGCAACGATTGAATCCAGACTTTACCCGGTCCGCGGAGCGTGGCAAAGAATAACCCCTCACCTCCAAAAATGGTATTCTTGATACCCTTGACAAACTCAATATCGTAATCGATGCGGTGGGTGTACGCAACGACACAACCGGTATCCACCCGGATCATTTCACCTACTTCCAGTTCTCTTTCAATGATCATTCCCCCCGCATGCACGAAGGCCATTCCGTCACCTTCCAGTTTTTGCATAATGAAACCTTCCCCACCGAAAAGCCCGGTACCCAGTCTTCTCTGCAACTCAATCCCAACGGATACGCCCTTGGCAGCACAGAGAAAAGCATCTTTCTGACACACTACTTTACCCCCCAGAACACTTAGGTCCAGCGGGATAATTTTACCGGAATATGGGGCGGCAAAGCTGACGTGCTCTTTGCGGGTACCTACATTGGTAAAAGCCGTCATGAAAAGGCTTTCGCCAGTGAGCAGGCGTTTGCCCGCACTGAATAGCTTCTCCATAAATCCGCCACCCGTCGGCTGACTTCCGTCGCCAAAAATCGTGGCCATTTCGATGTCTTCGTTCATCATCATAAAGCTGCCGCTCTCTGCGATGACGGTCTCATTCGGGTCTAATTCGATCTCGACAAACTGCATTTCTTCGCCGTACAGCTTGTAGTCAATTTCGTGGTTTTGCATGTAAATTGTTTATGATTTTAAGTAATAAATTCAGGCAATCCGTTTTCACAGACGTCCAATATTAGCAGATTGCAGCTTGGCACTCCTCAATTCTTCGACCAACTGTTTCGACCGTTCTATTTAGAAAAAAATCTCCTGGGCAACCCGGTAAGTATTGGCGTGTGCATCCACCACCTGCGCCAGCCGCTCCGAATAGCCGCCGCCCATACTGACGGCAACCGGCACTTTGTTTTTATGGCAAATTTCCAGCACAATGCGGTCGCGCTCCCTGCATCCCCACAGCGTCATGCCGAGCCTGCCGAGTTTGTCCGTCGCAAGGACATCCACCCCCGAAAGATAAAAAATGAAATCGGGCTCCACCTCGTCCAGCAGTGCCGGCAGTGTATTTTGCAGGATTTTCAGGTAAAGTGCATCTTCCGTTTTATCGGCAAGACCAATATCGAGATCTGAAGATTCCTTGCGGTGTGGGTAATTCTTTTCACCGTGCATGGAAAAGGTAAAAACCCGGGAATCATTTCTGAAAATCTGGGCAGTGCCGTTTCCCTGGTGCACGTCCAGATCGACCACCAGTATTTTCTGTGCCAATCCCTTATTCAACAGGTAATTAGCAGCGATAGCAATATCATTTAGCAAACAAAAACCCTCTCCTTTGTAGGTGAAGGAGTGGTGGGTGCCACCGGCGATGTTCATGGCGCAGCCGTAGCGTTGGGCATACAGGGCGCATTGCACCGTTCCGTTGGAAATATGGGTTCCCCGCCTGAC
>JBFIJS010000720.1:0-2692 GCA_041600595.1 Saprospiraceae bacterium
ATATACCCGATTCCAATTAAAAATCCGGGCAATGGTGGAAACAGAAACCACTCCCAGGGCCAGAAAAGGATGTATGGCATTAATACGCCCGCTACTGCCCCGGAGGCTCCGACACTGGAAAACCCACCGCTATCCTTGTATTGAAGGTAGGTTGGCAAGTTGGCAAACAGCCCCGATAAAAAAAACAAGAGGACATAATATATTTTTCCAGCCTCCCCAAATTCAATTAAAAAACGCCCCTCCACCCGGCTTCCTATTTGCCATAAAACAAACACATTGATAAATAAGTGGGAATAATCGCCGTGCACAAATATGGAGGTGATCCAGCGGTAATATTCTTTGTGCCGGTTTTCGTATAAGGGAAAGTGTTTTAGCTTGTGAAACAATTCCGGCCGCTCGAATGACTGGTAGGAAACAAGACCGATAACAATGCAAAGAATAATGGTTATTGACATTTTTTTGATTGGTTGAATTAAATATTATTTTGATTTTCTTTTCTAAAAATGGCCGCCTTCATTTTCCGGAGCTACTCGTTATGGTATGGCTCTCCTTTTAAAATAGACATGGCTCTAAATAATTGTTCTAAAAAAAACAAGCGAATCATCTGATGCGAAAAAGTCATTTTTGACATAGACAGTTTCAAGTCAGCCCGCTGATAGATTGCTTCGGAAAAACCAAAAGCTCCCCCGACTAAAAAAATTAATTTCCGGTTTCCGAGTTGTAGTTTTTGCTCCATGAATTTTGCAAAATGAACCGATGTCATTTCCTTTCCTTTTTCATCAAGCAAAACAAAATAATCGGTAGGATTTATTTTATTTAAAACCGCTTCCCCCTCTTTGATTTTTAGCTGTTCGGGTGGCAGTTTTTTTGCATTTTTCACATCGGGAATCAATACCGATTGAAAAGGCAGGTAACGTTCCAGCCGTTTTTCGTAAATGCCAATTCCTTTTTCCAGATAGGGAAAGGCCGTTTTTCCTATGTACCAAAATTCCGTTTTCAATAGTTTTTGATTTTAACCATAACGCTATTTTTTCAAATGGATCACAATGGGTTCTCACGTACAGCATGGTTATCGCAAAGACAAAAATGCATTTCCCAGCTGACTAATTATATCACTCGCCAGTAACGCTTCCTGTCCGGTTTGGGCTGCGGCCAGATCTCCGGCCAGACCGTGCAAATAAACCCCGAACAAAGCAGCTTCAGCCGGTTGATAGCCCTGCGCCAACAGCCCCGTAATAATGCCTGTCAGGACATCGCCACTGCCACCTGTCGCCATGCCGGGATTTCCGGTGCTGTTGAAGTAACAGGTGCCATCGGGCAAAGCAACAGCGGTATGTGCCCCTTTCAGAATCAGGCAGACACCCAGTTCCCGGGCTTTTCGCCGCTGTAGTTCATTCCTTGCAAAATTATTCCCGGCAGGCCCAAAAAGTCGCTCAAACTCTTTTGGATGCGGGGTCAGAATTGCATGTCCGGGTAATTTTTGCAGCAGCCTTTTATCCGCTGCAAGGATATTGAGTGCATCGGCATCCAGCACGACAGGAACTGTTAATTTGTCCAGCATCTCCTCCAGTGCCCGGGCGGTTCGTTCACTTTTTCCGATACCCGGTCCAATCCCGACCGCGTCGTAATTATTCAGATTGTCAACAACTTCCGAGATCATTTCCGGGTCGGCATCCTCGGCCACCATCGCTTCGGGCACGGTCGATTGCAGGATTCCGTATCCACAGGCCGGTGCCTGGATCGTCAGTAAACCAGCGCCGCTCCGTAGCAGCGCACGGGCCGAGAGCACCGCTGCACCGATGGTACCTTTGGCGCCTGCCGTCAGCAGTGCGTGACCATAACTTCCCTTGTGGCTGTATTTTTTTCTGCTTCGCAAAAAAGAACGGGCCATGCTTCTGTCCAGGAAATAATAAGGCGTTTTTTCTTTCGCAATAAATCCGGGATGCAGACCAATACTACCCACTGCCCACTCTCCTACCCGATCGGCATTTTCCGGAAAAAGAAACCCCAACTTTGGCATTTCAAAGGAAAAGGTAAAGTCTGCCCGAAACGATACCCCGGTGGTCGGCTTATCAGCAAACATTCCCGAAGGTATATCGACCGAAATTTTCGGGCAGGGCAACTCGTTCAGCTTGCCGATATAGTCCGCCCAATAACCATCGATAGGCCGGCTCAGACCAGAGCCAAAAATAGCATCAACCATAATATCCCGCTCACCGAAGTGTGGCCATGCCGCCCCATTTGAGACAAGCTGAACCGGACAGCAGCGGGCTTGTTGCAGCCTTTTCCAGTTGGTTTGAAAATCTGTGCTCCGGGAATCGCCGATTTCCAATACCAGGACTTCTACCTCGTAATGATCCTGGCTGAGCAGCCGCCCAATGGCCAGGCCGTCACCACCATTGTTGCCCGGGCCACAAAAGATTCGGATCTTTTGATGGCGGTCACTAAATTTTTCGGAAAACCAGCGGACAAAAGCAGCAGCAGCGCGTTCCATCAAGTCAATGGAGGCGACTGGCTCATGCTCAATCGTGAACAGGTCGAGGTCTCGTATCTGTTGAACCGAAAAAATTTTCATCAGGTGGTAAACTTAGTAAAAAGATACCGGGAAACGCTGCTGGCATCAGTGAACGGACGATGGAAAAAAAGGACGGGCCGCCCGATCAGAGCATCAACCGTTTTAGCAACCGGATTA
>JBFIJS010000721.1:0-2690 GCA_041600595.1 Saprospiraceae bacterium
GGGCCGAGCAGTTGGCTGCCTCAATGATAAGGTGAAATTTCCGGCCCACATGAATCAGTGAAAAATTAAAGAAACTTTTGTTACACGGAACTATTATTACCCGGCAAAAATAAAATGAACAATTACAACTCTAACCGCCACAAAACTCCTGCTGTATCCTGAAAGGCGACCAGACCAAATCTCTGCGTGTAATAATATTTAAAGGGTTGAGAATTGACAAATCCGCTGATATCTGCAGAAATGACTTCGTCAAATGTTTCACCCAGTAAATCTATTGTACCGAGATTTTCCTGATGGACAGCCTGACTAAACCCGATATTCCGTTCATGCACGATGACGGAAAATTCCTGCACAAAAGTATTATTACCAACCGCCCTCGTGATATCCACATAATCCGCCACTTTAGCTTCCAACGGACTTTCAGCACTTAATTTAGTGCTTAATTGGAGCGCTATATCAATCGTTTCGTCCGATGACCTCATTTTAACCTGGGCCACCTCCAGGCCGATACAAGCCCCGATATTTTTTAGTGAATCATTTTCACAAGGAATAAATGTATTTTTCAGCAAATGGGTGTTGATAAAATTTTTGAAATATATTTCCATATCTATTCGTTCTCCATTTGCGTTCACAAACACGTCAACGTCTCCTATCTGCCGGCAATACTGTTGCAAATAACTCCGGGTTTCTTCCTCCAAAGTGAAGTCACCAACGTGTACAGCTTCACAGATTTGCGAACTTGGCGGAAAGCTTTCGCACGAGGTCGTGATGATTGGCGTAGTGGCACTACCAAGACAGGAGAGTTCAAAAAAAGGTGGTACATCCTCATCGTTGCTGCAGGAAAAACAGAGGGGAACAGACAAGAAAAAAATATGGAGAATAAATTTCATAAATAATAATTTTTAAAGTACAAAAAAGCCATATCGGCAGCCGCAAATATGACTCAATACTGTGTAATAAGTTTATTTATAAAATGCGGGGCAGGAGAAGCCGATCTTTTTGCAACTTCCCCTTAAAATCCCTTTGGGCCAAGCAGTCTGATACCTCAAAGCGAATTGAATATTTCGGCCAACTTGCGTGAATGAAAATGTAAAGAAGTTTTTCACACACTTTACTCAATTTTTCCATTAAAAATCATTTACTCAAAAAATACTGGATACCAATTTTTACCCCTAAGCTGTAGAGCTTTGCCTTGACAGCACTATTTTCAGCTGCATTTAGCAATTGCATACGCGCCGTCGGCCGGATTTGCAATCTTCGGCCTCGTGCCAGCCAGATGCATACCGCATACATACTCCGAACAGCATCGGTCGAAATTTTTCGTACAGAGCTTTCTGTGCTTTGCGATCTCCTTTGCGGCAACCTTTGATGATATTTCCGTCTGTTTCGTACAAATTGTTAAGTATGCTTTGCTTGACTTAGTGCAAAAATCTACAGGAACGCTGCATCGCTTTCTTATTTTTTTGAAAAAAAAATTGCCCGCCTATTTCAATACATTTGCCTCATGATGCAAACGGACAAAATAAAAGATCATAAATCCACCGAACTCGCCCGCCTTTTCTACATCGAGGTGATGAAGATACAAGCCAATGAGGCGTGGTCATTAACGCAAAAAACAGACGCCCTGGCGCGTCTGATGGAATTATTGTTCATTGAGGTGACCAAGGTAGAAAACATCCAGTTTACAACCCTGTTTGCCCGTATTGCTTTTGCCTGCCACCAACACCATATTAATAAGCGAACGCAATACTGGATTCATTTTTTCCGAAAAAAACAACGGTCTTTGGTCGTCGATAAGGAGCGGCTCGACCTGTATCATCTCGGGCTAAAGACGTTGTCGCAGTGCATCGCCGGCCTGTTCGACGAGGCGATCCCCGATGAGCTGCTAAATACCATTCCTGCCGACATACCTTATCAGTACACCGAATTGAAAATCAAGGAGTTCCATCGCTATACCAAGGTGGTGGCCCTGGAGGACGATCCCGAAAACGACTGCTTCCTGGCCCGTGATGAGAACCATCCTTCCCGGCCGGTTCTGGTTCGATACAACATCGCCGACCGGAACGCTTCTTTCAACCCAACAGTCCGGCAAATCCGCAGCACCTTTGGCTTTCCCATCAACCTGAGCCTGCTGGACGTGGAAGTGGACGAGCATGGTGTGTACCGCCCCCGGGCCTTCGTCGTGGAGCCGGATTTTCTGATTGACGTATCCGCAGTTGCCAATTGCTTTCAGGCCAGCGGCGCCGAACCCATTGTTTACCTGCTCAATAAATACCTGCCGTTCGACCAAAGTATTCCGTTGATCCTGGGAAATATCGCCAACTTTTTTTTGGACGAATTGATGAGCAACCCCGGAGCCGCATTTAAAGAAACCTTTCCTAAGGTCTTCAAAATCAGCCCATTAACATTTGCACTTCTCCCCGACGCAACAATCCGGGAGATTTACCAAAAATCGCAAAAACACTGGATCAACCTGCAGCTGATGGTGCGGTCGGGCATGAAAAAATCCGGCATTGAGCCAAAGCAATGCTACCTCGAACCCTCTTTCTACGATGAGGTTCATGGTCTGCAGGGGCGTCTCGACGTATTTTACAAAAATGAAGAAAACAGCGCCATCATCGAGTTGAAAAGCGGGCAACCATTTATGCCAAATAAATACGGCATCGGAAGGAGTCATTATATCCAGACAC
>JBFIJS010000722.1:0-2681 GCA_041600595.1 Saprospiraceae bacterium
ATTGAATATCCTCCTCTTGCAGAAAGTGGTGCGTGGCCCGGACGGATGCTTCCCACACGTCTACCACCGCCGGATATTCGGTGGGGTCTGCTGCGTCCAGGTTGCCGGTCAGGCGATAAACACGGCCCGTGCACTGTTCTTTTTCATCGACAAATTCTTCCAAAAAAACGAGCTGCGACTGTTCCAGCACTTTGATCGAAGCCACATTTTGCACATCGGCCTGTCCAAACACCGACGGCAGCCGCATCGTGTGCAGCGCATAATCGATGAGCGGATCGCACACTTCACTGGCATAACCCCTACCCCAATATTTTTCGAGAAATCGATATCCGATCTCCGGGCCACTCCCCACCACAGGGCAGTGGCCATTCACAATGGCACAGGTACCGATCATTGCCCCATCCGTTTGCCGCTCGATTGCCCATACCCACCAGTCATTTCCGGGCCGCGTGTAAGCATCCATGCTGCGTTGCAGACCAGCCCGGGCCGATGCCTCATCGTCCACCGGACTGCCGAGATAAAGGTGCGTTTTGGGGTTGCTTTGCATGGCGAAAAAAGCAGGAAAATCGGACCATTCAAGGGGCCTGACGAGCAGACGGCGGGTCTGGAAAAGGATGTTCTTATTTTTCATTCTAGTTGGAAAATATAATGTAGTGCAAACAATTTTATAAAATACAAAGCCGGAAAAGACCAGACAACTCAGTTGTTAGTTGTCCGAACCGGTGAAATTTTATGAGCGACAAAAATCGCCGGCTCCGCGCAGGCCAAAAATAAACAGAAAGACCATCTCCTTCCCGGTCCGGCCGGCACCATATGACTGGTGTCTGATTAAACGGGATACGGCTCAGTCTGACCACTCCGTCCATTTAATACCCCACACCAGTGGTCAGTAGCAAATGCTTTTTTGATTTAATTAATTCCTGCTTCGCCCTGGAATTTTACCATTTTCTTCAAAAAAACCGTCAATACACCGCACATGTCAACCCGATCAATTTCCCGCTTTCCGTTCCCCGGAATTGCGTTCCCACATCAGGGGCGCCTTACTGGCGGTCGTCGGTTGGGTTTGGCAAAAAAACGAAGAAACTACAGGAAGTGGATTTGAGGAAGAAAGTGTGCGAGAAATAGCTATGCGAATAGTCTCATCAAATCTTTCCGACGACCTTGAGCTATGGGAATTTGGGTTCCATTCGACAACTCCAATCCCCCTGTTTTTTGGAAATAGAAAGGAAAATTTGCCGCTGGCGGTCTACCCAAATCCCGTAACGGATAAGCTTTTTCTCGAAAATCAAACAGAAGAAAGGCTGGGCGTGGAACTGTTCGATATGTCGGGGAAACATTTGTCCAGTGTAAAAATAGCGGATACTGAAAAAGTTAGTCTTCCAGTGAACGCATGGCAAGCCGGGCTTTATTTTTTGAAAATAAATGACGGCAGGCAGATGCATGTGCAGCGGTTTGTGAAAAATTAGGTAGTTTGGCTTTGTTTATTTTTGGAACCGGTTTCCATGGCGACATGACCGTTCTTTAAACAAGGAAAAAAATGACCATAGACCAATTCATCCAACAAATAGAAACCGCGGGTTTGGGGGCCACCCTCGAAAAACTCGCCAAAGAACGGCCCGACGCCACCCTCCAACTGAAGCGGATGGAAAACCTCCGGGAAGCCCTTCAAACGGGGAAGATTCCCGGCGAGGAGGCGTTTGTACAGTCCAACAGGATAGGCTACGCCATCAGCCAACTTATCGAAAGCATGCAAGTAAGCGAGGGCAGTGCTTTGGCAGGTGTGGGGTCAGAAAACGAAAACAGCAACGAGCTTTTCAGGGTGGTTTCCACAGCGCTCCGCCAATATCTAAACATCACAGAAGAAGAACATGAAGCAGTGAAATCGGCCAGGGAAAATCAGTTAAAAATTGACGAACAATACAGGCTAAAGACGATGGAAGAGATGGTTAAACGCCACGAAGCTAATGCAGAAAACGAATGGTCACCCATTGCTCCCAAAGACAAATTGCCGTTGGAAAAAATTGGGGAACTGCTGGCCGGAAAGCAACTCGTGCAGGCGGCGCAGCACCTTGCGGCTCATGGCCAGGGAACGGAATTCCAACCAGAGGTGGACAGGTTGACAGAAGAAATAAAACAACTGGCCAGGAACAAAAACCTGGGCGTCATTTCGGAGGAGTATTTTCGCATCTACCAGAACCGGCTGGTGGCAGTTGGAAAAGATTTGCTGCGAAAATTACTTGATCGAGAGACAAAAAATACAGGTTCAACGTGGTGGAAACAGATTTGGCCGTTTTCTTAGATGACTCACCAATTTATCTATCCTAAATATTTAGTGAGAGCAAAAAAGCTAAAAACTGATCTTTCCCTATCGCCAGGACAGCAAAGTCTTTTGCCAATAGATAAAAAACCAAATGGAGAAGCTCCGGTGGAAATCGGTTTTTTTTTAAATTTCTCTTGAATAAATTTTCTCCAGAATTAAGGTAAATACTGTGTAATCTAAATTAGTTTATGAAATGCGGCGCAGGAAATTTCCAGCTTCAATTGCCCCCCTTTAAATCCCTTTGGGCCGAGCAGTCTCATGCCTCAAAGCGAAGTGAATCCTTCGGCCCACTTGCATGAAAGAAAAATCAAAGAAAATTTAAATTACACGGCAGTAAAGAGTATAGACTTTTCACCAAAAA
>JBFIJS010000723.1:0-2673 GCA_041600595.1 Saprospiraceae bacterium
CTAAAAATGAATGATAAAAAGGGGGAATACAGCTCAGCTGTGTTCCCCCTTAAATTTTTCTTTTAGCACATCATTCTGTGGGATTTAGTAAAAAAATGGGACGGCAATGTTAATTTGCCGTCCCATTTGCTTTTTGATACCTTTACCCCGGGTTGAAAATTTGTGGTTTAAGGTTTGCAACTTCTTTGGTCTTCCCCATTAATCAAATTCATAAAAACCCGGTGGAGAAGTGTTCTTGTCCATTCAGAGTATTGGACCGTTGCAACATCAAATCCACTATTTTTTGCTGAAACCTTTTCGGAAATAAACCTTGGAGCGGCTGGCAACTTTACCGCTAAACACCAAAAAAACATCAAAAGAGCGTCCAGATGAATAATCCTATCTCCACCTGTTTTGCTGCATTAGTACTGTTTCTTTTTGCATCGACCATCAATCACGCCCAGGAGATCATCCCGAAGCGGGAGTTTCGGGGAGCCTGGGTGGCTACTGTCGTTAATATTGATTTTCCATCCAAACCATCGCTTGGTAAAAACCTCGTCATGGAAGAATGGAACACCACCCTCGACTTTCTGAAAGAGGCAGGAATGAATGCGGTGTTTGCCCAGGTCCGCCCGGCGGGCGATGCCTTTTACGACAGCAAACTGGCGCCCTGGTCAAAATACCTGACGGGAGCATCGGGCAAGGCCCCCGCGGAAGTGTACGATCCGATGGCCGTCATGATTGAAGAGGCCCACCGCCGCAATCTTGAGTTTCACGCCTGGTTGAATCCTTACCGGGCATCGATGGATACCCTCGTGGGCAATTTGCACCAAAAACATCCGTACCACCGCCATCCGGAATGGTTCGTTCAGTACGGTGGCAAGTTGTATTTCAACCCGGCCATCCCCGAAGTCAGGAACTACATCACGGAAATAATCCTGGAAATCGTCATGGAATACGATGTGGATGGCATTCATTTCGACGACTATTTTTATCCGTACCCGGCGGCAGGTGAATTGTATCCGGACAGTGAAGATTTTGCCAAATATGGCTACGGTTATTTTAATATTGATGACTGGCGGCGAAGCAATGTCAACGCCCTCGTTTCACAGGTCAGCGAAATGATCAAAACGGTCGCTCCACACGTAAAATTTGGCATAAGTCCTTTTGGTGTCTGGAGAAATGTCAGTGCTGATCCAAATGGTTCCAGAACCCAGGCAAGTATCGCTTCCTACGACAACCTTTACGCCGATGTGTTGCTTTGGCTGCAAAAGGGCTGGATCGACTACGTGGCACCTCAGCTTTATTGGAACATTGGTTTCCCGGTTGCTGACTATGAGTTGTTGCTGGATTGGTGGCACACTCATTCCTTTGGGAAACACGTATATGCCGGGCACGCTGTCTATAAAGTCGGCGTGAATCCGGAACCCGCCTGGAAAAACCCCCGGCAAATTCCATTGCAGGTATCTATGAACAGGATTTTTCCGAATGTCTACGGAAGTGTTTTTTACAATACCAACTCCCTGAAAAAGAATCTGTTGGGCGTTACGGACTCGCTCCGGACCCATTATTTCAAGTACCCGGCCATTTGGCCGGAAATGAATTATTTAAAACTGGATGCTCCCCCTACCCCAAAACTGTCCAAAACGAAATACAAAAAAGGGGTTTTATCCCTGAAATGCTCCGTTCCGGAAACAGCTCATTATCTGGTTGTTTATCGCTTTGAAAACCGAAAACCCGGTGATTATAACAACCCCGCCAACATTTACAAGATTGTGCGCATGGAAGGCACTACCCAACTGACGATCGAAGACGACAGTCTGCAAAAAGGAAAAAGCTATACCTATTCCGTGTCTGCTGCCAATCGACAACATACAGAAAGTCTGTTGAGTGAATGGCGGGCGGTGGAAATCAGGAACAAAAGGGCAAAACGTATCAGGTAAGAAGTTTGCGCAGAGTCATGCTTTGTCTCTCAACGCTTTTTTCCTTTTCCAGGTAAAAACAGGTCTCTCCAGAAAATGGTCCCGACCCAACACCCATTTTTGATCCATCCAATAAAATGCGACCGCTACCAGCACGCCAATTAAGCTACCCGCATAGACATCAATGTAAAAATGTTGCACCAGGTAAACCCTGGATATGGCCACGCCCGTGGCTATGAAAAGCAAGGGGAACATAATTCTTTTCTTGTTTGGCAGAATCAGGACCAGAAAGGTATAGAGGGCAAAGGCAGACATGGAATGACCGGAGGGAAAACTGGTTGCTCCGGTGTGAACATCAATGCCGGGAACCAATGTAATTTCTTCCAGCAGGCTGTTTTGCCGCAGGTACGACAAAGGCCGGTCGATGGAGAAATAACTTTTTAAGGCAAAACTCAAACCGGTAACCAAACCACCGATCAGTCCGATGAAGGCGGCATATTTTGGTTTGTAAAATAAAAATAACAGACCGGTGATCAGATAAACCGGTTCCTCCCCCAGCCTGGTCACAAAAGCAAAAAACAGGTCCAGCGCCGGGGAACGTTGCTGGCTGAAAAAATAAATTAATGCTGGTTTTTCATAGCCAATTAATAGGACACCCCCTGCCAATGCCAGCAAAGATATCACTGTGAAAAAAAGCCAGTTTGATACAATGATCTTCTTCATATCCAAAAAATATGGTCTCATGTTACGCAAAAAATGCGGAGCAGCATAG
>JBFIJS010000724.1:0-2671 GCA_041600595.1 Saprospiraceae bacterium
ACAACTTTTTCTGCTCCGCATTCTATAAATAACTTTTGTTTCAGAATACCATTCCGCACCGGGTAAATAACTTTTCCTGCTCGATACTTAATTTCCCCCTCTGATTACAGATAAAAAATTAAACACCTAAATTTATGGTTCATTTTATGCTAATTTCTTCAAAAACCCGTTCAGGCATTTAAAAAATAACCATGAAATACTTTCCATTGCTCATTTGTTTTCTGCTGGCATCCGCCTCTGCTTTTGCTCAATTTAAACCAACACAGGAAGGACTGATTATCAAGGTCAGTGATGGTACAGAAAGAGGAAAAAACAGTGAATTGTCGGGCAAGGGGGATATTCCTACCTCCTACGACAATGTTGGCAAAGTAGGAGGTAAGGCTACTAATCAGCCCGCATTTACTGATCCGATCTACGAATTTGGTATGTCCGACTGCATCCAGGCTGCCGCTTTCCTCGACCGGCCAAAATATGGTAAAGCAGGTTTTATGCTTATCTTTTCACTGAATGATTCCATCGGCGGCAATCAGGGAGTTTATACTGCCGGCGGCACGACTTACAAGGGTGTCTATCGATTGATCCGGCAAAAATCCTCTCCTTCGGAAGTGGTTCCTCCCAACATGACATCCTACCGCGTTGAAGGAACTTTTTTTCTGATCGGAAGCTCGTAGCTAACCCTTTCTACACCGATTCCGGTCCTGTTCTTTTTCTCAGCTCTCCGGGCGAAATCCCGAATTCCTCTTTGAACATGGCGGTAAAATAGGGCAGGTTGTTAAATCCAACGGCATAGGCTATTTCGGAGACAGTCAGATCGGTCGATTCCAAAAGTTCTTTGCCCTTGGCGAGCCGCACAGACCGGATAAAATGGGTCGTAGATTTCCCCGTAAGTGCTTTTAGTTTTCGAAATAACTGAGAGCGACTCAAGTTGGCTTTCCGACATAAATCCGGCAACCCAAAATGTTCCTCAGACAGGTGGTCTTCCACGATAGCCTGGAGCTTTTGTAAAAACCGATCCTCCGGCGTCAGATCGACTTTTTCCGTTGGCTTCGTCGATTTATCAGGTTTCAGATAGTGCTGTTGCAGTTGCTGGCGCAGTTCAATTAGTTTTTCCATCCGGACCAATAATTCTTCCTTGTTAAATGGCTTAGCCAGGTGGGCATCCGCCCCGTGTGCATGGCCTTCCTCTTAGAAGACTCCGTTTGTAAAAACCCGCCTGCCCACATTATCCACCGAAAAACCAGGACATCGCAGATGAAAATCCATATTTGTTTTACATCAACTCCGGGTCCAGTAATTTTGCCGGCAAATAACCATACATGGCAAAAACAAGAAAACCCACGCCAGCCAAATTAAAGAAGGCGGCCCAGATAACAGCAATCCTCGAACAACTCTACCCGACCACACCGATCCCGCTCGACCATCAGGATGCTTACACGCTCTTAGTAGCGGTTCTGCTCTCCGCTCAGTGCACGGACGTTCGGGTGAATCAAGTAACACCGGCTCTTTTTGAGTTGGCCAACAACCCGTTCGACATGGCAGAAGTACCTGTGGACTCGATTAAGGAAATCATTCGCCCGTGTGGCCTGTCGCCCCGAAAATCAAAAGCCATCTCAGAGCTGTCCCAAATATTGGTTGAAAAGTACAATGGTAAGGTGCCGCAGGACTGGGAAGCGCTTGAAGCATTGCCCGGAGTCGGTCACAAAACGGCTTCAGTGGTGATGTCGCAGGCTTTCGGTGTGCCGGCCTTTCCCATTGACACGCACATTCACCGACTGGCGTATCGCTGGGGTTTGAGTGACGGGAAAAGTGTCGAGAAAACTGAAAGAGACCTGAAAGCGGTTTTTCCCGAGGACACCTGGAATAAGTTACATCTGCAAATCATTTTCTTCGGACGAGAGTATTGCCCGGCCCGCGGGCACAAGCCGGAGGAATGCCCGATTTGCCAAAAATTCGGAATAAAAAACAGAATGAAATGAACACCCGAACCCCGTTACTCGAAGCTTGCGTTGAGACAACGCAACAGGCCATACTGGCCGAGAAGCATGGTGCTCACCGGGTCGAGTTATGCTCCAACCTGGCAGTTGGCGGCTTAACACCCGAGGACGATTTAATGGCGGAAACTCTAAAGGCTATTCGTATTCCCATCATGGCCATGGTGCGGCCCCGGGGCGGAAACTTTGTTTATAACGATACTGAAATTGAGGTCATGAAAACAACGATTGACTCTTTTAAAGCACTTAAACTACACGGGGTAGTATTCGGCTTTTTAACCAAAAATCAGGAAGTCGATATTGAGCTCACAAGAGAAATGGTCGCTTACGCCGCTCCCCTGGCGGTTACTTTTCACAAAGCCATTGACCTGACCAGCGATCCAGTCGCCTCTGCTCAAAAATTGTCGGACATAAATGGCATCCAGCGTATTTTGACTTCTGGCGGGAAAGAAACGGCGGCTTCCGGCGTCGATACTTTGAAAAAGATGCGGGAAGTAGTGGGAAATAAAACGACCATTCTGGTTGCGGGAAAGGTCACCAGAGAGAATATAGAAGAATTGCATCTGGAGTTGCAGGCCACAGAATACCATGGCCGGCGAATCGTTTTTTAACTGAAATGAGCTCTTGGTAACCTGCGTGTGTCTGGCCATTCATCAGAAGAATCAGTCGATAACGAAACA
>JBFIJS010000725.1:0-2664 GCA_041600595.1 Saprospiraceae bacterium
AGGGAAGTGATGGCCCAGCTAAAAATTTACACCAAAGAAGCCATGCTGGAAGTTGCCAATACCGACGAGTTTTCCAAAAAGGTGTACCAGCAATATCAGGCCTTTGCGAAAAGAGCTTCCATTTGGGCCAGGTCTTCCGAAAAAATTTACTACGAAGACATCATGAGCTGACCCGCCGGATCAGGATGAAAGCAAACGGGGAAATAGATGGCTTTCTGATAGCAGGAAAACTGTCAGTAAAATCCCTTCTGGTATCATTGCCAAACTTTGAAATAAAAACAACCCATGGCTGAGATATTTTTCCACACTTTTTTATCCGGCCATCGTTTATACGACCCTTATATATGCACAATAGTTTCATTTCCATCGTTGCCGTCATTGAGCATGTGCAACACATTGAAAAACTCCCCACACACCTGCCGGCGTTGCACCAGGTGCTGAGCGGCCATTTTTCGGATTATGAAATAATTCTCGTCAACAATAGTGTCCACCGCGATTTTTCGGAGGTGTCGGAAAAGCTGGCTGCCGACATTCGCCAAAATATATTTCTCCTCAACCTGTCCTCTCCCGTCAACCGAAACCATGCTCTGGTGGCAGGTCTTGACCGGGCCAACGGAGACTACACGGTTATTTTTGATATGGGATTTATGCACCAGCCTTCCCTGGTGCTCGACTTGTATAACAAGGCAACGGAAGGCGTTGACATTGTATATCTCCGGTCGCAAAAACGCCACCCCAAAAAGCGTTTCCGATTACCCTATGCTATTTTTTACTGGATACTGAAGAACTATTCTGAGTTAAAAATTGATGAACGGGCTCACGACAGTCGCATCATATCGCGGCGAGCCCTCAATTCTTTGTTGCGGTTGCGGGAAAACCTGCGGTATATGAAAGCCATTTATTCCATAGTTGGTTACCGGACAGACTGGCTCGAAGTAGATATTCCCATTGCCGAAGACGATGCGCCGTTCACGGAAAAATTCAGCACCTCGCTCGTGGCCATTACCTCCTTTACCACATTTCTCCGGTCACTGTTACTGTGGATATTTATTGTTTCCATCGTTTTCATGAGTCTGGTCATCGCCAACGCCATCAAGGTAAAAATGACCAATGTGGATTTTCTGGGCACCTACCACGAAGCCCTTCCGGGCTGGACATTTTTAGTGGTACTTTCTTCCATCTTTTTCGCCATCACCTGTCTGATGCTTTACATCATGTCCATTTATTTATCGAATATTTACCAGGAAATAAAACATCGGCCGATGTATATTTTGGAGAGTGTAAAAAGGTTTTGATGTGAAGCCTAATAATGAAAAATAACGGTGCGCTGCGATTAAACAGACATTAAATATTCCAGCAAATCCACTTTGGAATCCAGCTCCATTTTTTTCTTTAAACGGAAGCGGGCCGTTTTGATACTGTCTGCGGAGATACCAATAATCGTTGCTATTTCTTCGATGGTGAGGTTGAGCCGGATGAGGGCGCAGTGCCGGAGGTCCTGCGAAGTCAGTCTTGGATGCCGTTGCACTAATTTGGCAAAAAAGCCGACGTACACCTCTTCAAAAAACAATTTAAAATTATCCCAGTCTTCATCCTTTCGGAAGCTGTAATCAATTAAATTCAATAATTTCCGCATCTCCTGATAGGAGCTTTTGGAAGAGCTTCTGATGACCTGGTTTATTTCCAGTTGTAATTCTTTCAGCGCCTGGTTTTTTTGGATGAGGTTCAGGGTATAGGTTGTCAGTTGCTTGTTTTTATTTTCGAGATCAACCCGGTATTGTTCCTCCTTCAATTTGCGCATGGATTCGTTTTGCGCCAACAATTGTTTTTGTTGTTCAATAATTTCATTTTTCTGCTGGTTAATTTCCTCTGTCCGCTTTTTAATAATTCGCTCTAAATTCTTTTTCTGCTGTATCAATCGCAGATTATAAAGACGGGCCGCAACCGTAATCAGAACAAACAGCAAACCAGCCATCAGAAAGAGCACCCAGGGTTTTTGAAACCAGGGTTTTTCGATTTCAAAGGAAAAGGTGGCGGGCTTGCTCCATCGCATTCCTTCCTGTTGTTGGGCCGCTACCTGAAAGGTGTATTTGCCAGGCTGAAGTCCGGAAAGGTAGGACTGGTTTTTAGTACCCAGCACCTCCCAGGTGGTATCTATTTCCAATAGTCTCGTCCGGTAAGCGACCTGTTCGGCAGGAAAAGAAAGTGACAGAAAATTGATCTCTATCCCGGTATTGAATGGAAAAAGTGGCTGGGTATCTTCATCCGGAACCGACAGGTCGTTGTTTGCCTTTACGCTTCTGATCAACGGAGTGGGTGTAGTCGGAAAATCCGAGCGGGTATGGTGAAAAAAGGAAAGTCCGTTGGCTGTACCGACCCACAAATTACCGTTTTCATCGTAAATCAGGCCCCGGTTGGTAAAGCTGTTGGCCGGCAACCCCGACGATTTACTAAACAGAAAAGACGATGATTGTTCTACCGCCAGCAGTCCGCTCGTAGTGGCTACCCAAAGGTTATTGTCCGGTGAAAATGCCAGGGCATTGGAAGGTTCGCTCATCGGTACCTTATTGAGGTTAAATCTTTCGATGGCCAGGTCGTTTCCCGTTTTCTTTGTCAACAAAAATACCCCGTCCGTTGTCGCCAGGTACATGGTTCCATCCATGC
>JBFIJS010000726.1:0-2663 GCA_041600595.1 Saprospiraceae bacterium
ATCGGTACTTTTGTAAACGCCCCGCTCGGAGGTGTCTTTAAACAGGTCTCCCATGACCGCCGCAAACACGATATCCGGATTTTTCGGATGAATGCGGATACGGCTGATATGGCGGCTGTTTTCCAATCCCATTTGTTTCCAGGTTTTCCCGGCATCCTCGGATTTCCAGACACCATAGCCGTAGGATACATTTCCCCGCACGGTCTTTTCCCCCCCGCCGACATAAATTACGTTGTGGTCGCTTTCAGCAACTGCCACCGCACCAATCGAACCACCAAAAAAGCCATCGGAAATATTGTCCCACGAACGACCGCCATCCTGTGTCCGCCAAACACCACCGCCGGCGCTGCCAAAGTAAAACAGGTTGGGCTTGCCCTGGACGCCGGTCACGGCACAGGACCGACCGCCCCGATAAGGGCCAATACTCCGCCATTCGAGCGATCCGTACAGTTCTTCAGCAAAAGTGACGACGGGCGCAGGCCGTACGCTCTCTTGCTTTTTATTTTTTTGAGAAAATAGTAAGGCTGGAAATAAAAACAGGCCAATTGCCATGACCAGAGTGAGTTTGTTACGCATAGAATTTGTCTTTGAAAGATTAGTTTTCAAACTGCTCGAACGGTTTAGCATCAGGTGGTGCCAATCCGGGCAATTCGATTAAAATGAATACACTGATTTTGGAATAGCCTCGAAACTTGCAGACCCTTTTTCCATCTGCCTGTACTCAAAGCGTAAGTTCTGTGAAGAAGCCGCTACCTGAACCACTGCGCTTTGAGAAGACTGTAATTTTCGGGCAAAATAACGAATTGAGGAGAAGTAAAAAGTTTCAGCCCCTGTTTTTGTTGGCCTGGTTGCTAAATGCAGTATCTCCCGTAGCTGATTACCGGGCATCCGAACAGCTCACGAGGCATTTTCTGGCAAGCGAATTGAAGTTTAAGAACAGTGATCCAGGCAGTAATACTCCAACAGGCTCTTTGATTTTTGCAGTTGAAATGATTGAAAATAAAAACACCGATACATTACAACCAGCACTAATGTAATCTACTGCCAGAAAGAGAATTAGATATTACTTTTTACTACATATTAAAATTTACCCAAAACGGGGTAGTGTCAAAAACCATTTCTGGAAACATTTTTGAAATAATCGTAATATCAACCGAAAACAACGAAACTTGATTTAAAGCGCATTAACATAACTCTTAACCAGATTTTGAGAAAAATTTCAAGGCAAGGGCTTCATTAAAACATACTTTGAGAAAATCTTACTGCCCTTGCTCCTCCTTCTTTCCTCTTCTTATTTCCATCTTTTTTAAGACTCAAGAAAAGAACTGTTCGGACAACGGGAAACAGTTGGCGGATAACAGTCGATAGTAATCGGACCGAAACGTGTTGGTGGTCGGAGTGGCGCTATACAGTGGCACTCCCTGCACACAACCCAATCGGACGAACCTGTCAGCTGTCAGCCGCCCGCTGTTGACCGTTAGCCGCACTGTCACTCCAATTCTTTAACTAAACCCAATTTCAGTATGAAACCGGCAGTTACTAACCGGGAGTTCAGGAGACTGTTTTATGTATGTACGATGGTTTTCTGTTTTTTCTCCACCCACCTTTTTTCACAACCAATACCCGAAATAAACGGGGAGACGACTCCCTGCAAGGGAGAAGTTTATTTGTATTCCACGCCTTTCAACGGTAATACCTGGCTATGGTCGGTTTCCTCGGGAGGTAAAATACTTTCACCCGTTACCGAAAACTCTGTGCTTGTAGAATGGATCGGTGCCCACAACAGCAACCAGTGGATACAGGTGCAGGAAGACGACGGCGTCAACCCACCAGTCGTTGTCCAACAAACTGTTTTCATCGCCAGCAACATACTGTCGTGCGAGAATAATGTCAACATTTCGTTGGACCAAACCGGCATCGGTACAGTTACGCCGAGTATGCTGCTTGACGGGAATTACAAGTCATACGCTAACTTCCAGGTCACTCTGTCGCTGGCCAACGGGGTTTCCCTCGGCGATGTCGTGACGTGCAGCAACATTGGACAGGTCGTCATCGGCCGGGTAACGGATAGTTGCTCGGGCAATTCATGTTGGTCAAATATCAAAGTGGAGGATAAAAAAGCCCCGCTCTGGCAATGTCCAACAGCTCCCGTTGCGATTGACTGTGATACTGATCTCGATGATTATCCACATCCGGTTGTCATCGACAATTGTGATAATGATCTGTTGGTGTCTCTCACCAACATTCAGATAAACAACAGCGACATTTGCCAGGGAGTAACGATCACCAGGTTCTGGATTGCCTCCGACGATCATGGCAATGAATCCTTTTGCACTCAGGTTTTACAGATCAACCCTGATCAGGAAGTGATGTTCCCGGACGACCGGGTCTGGGCCTGCGATCAATACGCACAAAACCCCAACCTGACGGACGCTGCTCCTTACGACTCCACCGCCGTTGATAGTCTCAATGGATCAGGTGTCCCGCTTGGTGCGGCTGGTCCGTACTGTCCGTACAGTTTCAGCAACCAGGACGACACCTTGTTTACATGCGGCAATGCATTCAAGATCATTCGTACCTGGACCGTGATGAACTGGTGTACCCAGCAAATCATCACCACTGACATGATGGGCAATGACAATGAGCAAGTCATTAAGATTTTG
>JBFIJS010000727.1:0-2660 GCA_041600595.1 Saprospiraceae bacterium
TAAAGCGGTGTTCCTTGTGAATTAAATAAATTAAAACAACTTGCATGCCTGCCGGAATCAAGGCAAAAACATCCAGCAACATTAAGGCGATCACTATATTTTTTATTAATAAAAAAATTAGCGCCGCCAAAAGAATGATCCGGTATGGGTTCTTGACACGCATCAGTCGCCACCAGCCTTTTTCGCTTTTTTGTATCCTTTTTCCAACAAATAAGCCAGCACTTTATCTCTGTGATTTCCCTGTAAAATAATTTCCCCGTCTTTAGCCGTTCCTCCCACTCCGCATTTGCTTTTTAATGCTTTGGCTAATTCTTTCATACTTTCTTCACTTCCGGTAAAACCGGTGATCAGCGTCACCTCTTTTCCTTTTCTTTTTTTCCGGTCAATCCATATTTTTAATGGTTGTTGCTCGTTGGGTAAATCTTCCACCGGTTCTTCTTCGGAGGGTGTAAATTCAAAATCTGGATCCGTTGAAAAAACAAAACCGAATTTGTCTCCTAAATTTATTTTACTCATGTTTTTATTTTTTTTGCTAATGTAAAAAAATGTCCATTAATATTTTACACTCCTCTTCCTACAGTGAAGGCCATAGTTGGTTGATTAATTTTTTTTCATCCAAAACCTCAGTCCCTGCTCCCCTTCTTTTTGGAAATATGCCAGCCGAACCGGATGCCGACCTTTTTTCAGTGCGATCGGAGCCTCCATTGGCCTCATACCATGCAGACCATCATTATTGATCAGCAACTGGTTGGCCACATACAACCTGGAGCCATCATCCGAATTCACATGAAAAGTATAGACCCCGGTCTCCGCAATATCCACCACCCATTCGAACAGGGCCGCATAATGTTGGGTGGTATCAATGGCTGACAACCCGACCTGGTCAACGGTCATTTCCCGGGAGGGCGTGAGGGTGTTAAAATCCGGCAAACTATCCCAGACTCCCTCGTAAATTTTCAGGGAAATATCGGTCGGCGCATTTTTGGGAACCCTTGATTTTACCGGTTTTACTTTTTGGAAATCATAGGCCTGGACGTGGGTCGTAGCGCCATCGGCCCAACTGGCCTGACAATACAAGGTTTTACTTTTTTTCAAAAAAACAGGCGACTGATAGGTTTGCCAGTTGGCATCGGGCGTGTAGCCGTCGAAGGTGTATTTGATGGTGGCATCCGGGGCAAAGGTCGTCAGTTCTACCTCCCGGTTTTTTACAAAAATCAGTGCCTTGTTGCTGGGAACCGGGGGTAATTGCCCGCGATGTGCCATGCGAATAATGCCGGGTTCCATTTTTGTGATTTCCCGGTCATAAGTCAACAGGCCGTTGTTTTCTGTTTCGATGTCCGACAATTGCGTGTAAACGACGGCACTAAGGCCCGACGTGTCCTGCATCTGGTGAAGCTTTTGCCACAGGCTTTCGTACTCGAACAACAAGGCAGCAGGAGACTCGATCTGCTGATAGCCCCAGCCTTTGGTCGTCCATTGGTGCCCCCGAATATTGAGGCCCAGCCCGCCAAATTCCCCCAAAACGATAGCCCGGTCTTCTTGTCTGGGAGGTGCCGCCGGGCCGGGATAAGCATGGATATCGAGTACGTCACCGACGCCGGCATCGGTCCAGCCCGAAGCATTATTGACAAGCCGGGTCGGATCCCATGATTTCAATTCTTTAGTATAAAATTCTGTATCGTGCTGCCCCCACCCCTCATTGAAGGGTACCCACATCACGATGCTAGGGAAGTTGAACAGGTGGTCGACCATCGCTTTGAGTTCCCATTTAAATTGCCGCTGGTCGTCTTCGGTGGTGTTGGCCGCATTCGGCATATCCTGCCAGACCAGCATGCCCATTTTATCGCACAGATGATACCAGCGGGCCGGCTCCACTTTCACATGTTTTCGGATCAGGTTGAAGCCCATATCCTTCATCGCTTGCAAATCGTACTCCATGGCCGCTTCGGTTGGTGCGGTGTAGAGTCCGTCGGGAAAAAATCCCTGATCCAGCACGCCGATCTGAAAAACCGGCTCATTGTTCAGCAACAAACGGGTAGTGCCGTTGCTGTCTTTTCCAAGGGAGATTTTGCGCATGCCAAAATAACCTTTCACTTTATCGTCGTTTTTACCATCGCCCAGCGACACTTCGATGTCGTACAAATAAGGATTGTCGGGGGTCCAGAGATTGACACCCTGCCTCAGTTGCAGCAGCAGTGGCGTCCCTGCCCTGCCTTTTGCCCTGGATAACTCCTGGCCGTTTTCCAAAATGCGGGCGGTGACAAAGGCCGAGCGGATGTTCTCACCGGCCGTTTCCACCCGCACCAGCACTCGTTTTTTATCTATATCGGGTTCAGCCCGAAAACTTTTAATGTAGGTTGGAGGAACCGGTTCCAGCCAGACCGTTTGCCAGATGCCACTCGACGCCGTGTACCAGATGCCACTGGGGTCGAGGCGTTGTTTTCCGACCGGCTGCCCGCCGGAGTCGGTTGGATCAGTGACTTGAATAGTCAGTTTTTGCTCGCTCTTTCCCGGCAGCAGAAAATCAGTAATGTCGAAAAAAAACGGATCGTAGCCACCCGTGTGCTCGCCTGCCTTTTTGCCGTTGAGGAAGACAACGGTTTGATAATCAACGGCCCCGAAATGAAGCAGCAAACGCTGGCCCTGCCATTGGTCAGGCA
>JBFIJS010000728.1:0-2660 GCA_041600595.1 Saprospiraceae bacterium
CCATTCGATGTCAAAAATGTGGTCGGTTTTCATGAAATCATCGCTCGGTTTCCAAAAAATAATGGACAGCAACCGGGTATTGTGATTGCTTAGGGGCCCTCTTTGGGGATAAAATTTACGGATAAGCCCATTGCCTGATTTGAAAATATCGGTGCGGGGCACAAAGCCCAAATCGGCCCGGAAATCCTGGTCAATGTACACCCAGTCCTGAATGTACGTCCAGTTCCGGGTATTGTAGGTGACCGTCGCCTGCGAGGAGAGGTTGCCTTTGCTGTCGTTCGGCTGGAAGGATTTGTGGGCGTAAAATTTCCCTGTCCAGACACCGTCCTCGGAGGCGAGGTTGTAGTCGGCGCCGATGACCCGGTTGTATTGGTTCCTTTCCTCCAAAAATTCATAATCCCCGAACGTTTCCCGGTTAACCAAAAATGCCCCGATGTTGGAACGGGCGGCCACCTTGCGCTGCACGGCCAACATCATGTTGTTGTAGGAGGGAATTTCGTTGCCTGCATCTTCTGCTGTCTGGATGTTCAGCACGCCCAAGCGCCAGTCCTCGTTCAATTTCCCACTCAAGCGGGCGCCTCCCAGGATTTGATTTTGAATCAAATTGCCACTGGTATCCCTGGCCAGGCCAATCCTGCGGGAAAAGAACGGGCGGGCCTCGTTGAAGGTCTTTCCAAAATTGTCGAACAGGTCGTGGTTGTCAATGAAAAATTGCCGCTTCTCCGGCAGGCGCAATTCGTAGCGGGTCAGGTTGGTAAAAATATCGTCCACCTCCACGTTCGAGAAGTCGGGGTTTATGGTGAGGTCGAGGTTCATGCCGTTGCCGATGGCGATTTTGGCGTCGCCGCCGAACTTGAAATCATTGTCACCCTTGTCCGTTACAAAATCCTTTTGCGACAGCGCATTGATGTAGGGGATGATGACAAACGGCGTGCGGGACCTTCCCAAGGGTTTTTCAAAAACCAAATCGCCCATGAACGCCAGGCTGGCTAGCAACTGGTTTTGCGGCACCCGCACCCAGGTGCTTTGCTCGTTGGTCTGCAAATTCCAGCGGTAGGCCCGGAACCGCCAGTGGGTGGCCCCTTCCTCAAATTTCAGGGAAGTGAAAGGAATGGCAATTTCCACCACGTAATGGTCGTCGTACATCTGGCTTTCAGTCTGCCATTTTATGTCCCAGGTATTGTTGAAACCATCCCGTGCAGTCCCCCCGCCGGATACCAGCCCTTCCCGCTGTACCCCGTAGGGCGTCACCCCGAAAAAGAAGGCATTGGTGCCGTCCCGGAAAGTGTCGAACAGCAGGGAGACATTGTCGTTGGTGGTGCCGCCAAAGTCCCGCCGCAGGGTGGAAACGACGTATTTGTTGTTCGGCGACTCCGCCCGGATGCCGACGTAAAGGGTGCTTTCACTGTACATTATTTTCACCCCCGTCGGGTATTGCGCATGGGCGGAATCGGCGGGGAAAAACTGCCAGAAGGAGTCCGCCCAGTCGGCAATTTCCCAGGCAGGTTCGTCGAGGATGCCGTCCAGTTTGATCTCTTCGGTGATGAAGCGGGCAGTGAGTTTTTTCGGAGGTTCCTGAGAAAAAAGTGGGAATGCAAGCAGTGAAAAAACTACGAAATTCAAGTATTTAGCCAGCATGAGAACTTTGAGTTTGTGCAAAAACTGAAGGAGGCAAAGGGTCTGTTTAAAGCCTGAATCAGATTGCCTTTAACATAGCACAAAGTTCAGGTGCAGCCAATTTTAACGCTAATAAATAACAAACAGAAAACTACGAAAATCAAACAGTTAGGAAAACTGCCCAGCCCGGATGGCTATTCCGCTTGCCGGGCAGATTGGGTGCAGATTGAAAAATGAAGGAGGATTTGATTAAAAGCCAAAGCTATTTGACCTCCTCGTAGTCAATTTCTTGCGCAGAAAATTCCTGTTTTTGTGTTTTCGGCGAGGTAGTGCAGCCCGATGGACCACAGCAACCCACGTCAAAAATTGCTTGGAGGCCAAACAATCCGCCGATGGTCAGAAGGAAAAAATCGTTTGTCCCGAAATATTCGGAAATCGCCCAGACGGCGATACCTGCCCGCAGGATGCGCATGAAGTGCCAATTGGAGAGTAAGGTCATTTTTTGATGATGAATGATAAATGATGAACCGGGTACAAACTTAGGCTTGGGTGTCTCTGGGTTGCGTAACAATTATTACATGCGGAAGCATTTTATTCCCGGCGGCAACATTTACTTTGTTCACACTGCAAGAAGGCTTGAGGGTAAAAGGCAGTAGATTTGCAGGGTAAAAGTTTCAAAAACATGAATACCAATCAAAAAGAGTTGTCACCTGCGCAAAAGGAGGAGTTACTCGGCACGTTGAAGGCCCGTTTCGAGAAAAATAAAAACCGCCACGTGGGCATCGAATGGGCGGATGTGCTGGCGAGGCTGGAAGCCAATCCTGAAAAACTGTGGTCGCTCCAGTGCATGGAAGAAACCGGCGGCGAACCGGACGTCGTTGGTCATGATGAAAAAACAGGCGAATACATTTTTTATGATTGTTCGCCCGAAAGTCCCAAAGGCCGCCGTAGCCTTTGCTATGACCGGGAAGCGTGGGAGAAAAGAAAAGAGCACAAACCGGCTGACAATGCCATGGATATGGCCGATTCCATGGGCGTTGGGA
>JBFIJS010000729.1:0-2659 GCA_041600595.1 Saprospiraceae bacterium
GTGCGGTTATTGTCAGCCCGGATTTATCATGGCCACGGCGGCCATGCTCGAAAAAATCCCCAATCCGACGGACGAAGACATCGACAACAATATTGTCAACATTTGTCGGTGTGCCACCTACTACCGGATGCGCAAGGCCATTCACCGGGCGGCAGCCATTAAAAACACCAATACCTGAAAACACCGGGTCGGCGATTGGCTGAAAAGGTGTGTCCGGTTCGAATCCCACACCACGTTGGCCTTTGCTCGTTGATTACGCAAAAATATAGTCATGTCAAACACCGCAACAGACAATAAAAAAGGATTTTCCCGCCGAAAATTTATGGTGCGATCCTCCATCGGCCTGGGCGTTTTGCTGGGGGCCGGTTACCTCAGCCGCAATCTGGCCCGGCGCTACCTCGCCGGCGTAGCCAATACCATCGAACCGGCCTACATGGGCAACGCCTCTGACCCGACCCTGTGGTTTGAAGTCACCGCCGACAACAACATCGTGCTGCATTCTTCCAAAGTAGAAATGGGGCAGGGGACGTTTACCGGACTGGCACAAATCGCAGCGGACGAACTGGAGGTAGATATTTCACAAATGCGGGTCGTGCACGCCACCACTTTTTCCGGGAACATTGACGGCCTGAGCACCGGCGGCAGCACCTCTATTTCGAGCCTGTGGCAGCCCCTGCGGGAAATGGCGGCCACCTTGCGGGAAATGCTCAAAGGGGAAGCCGCCAACATATTGGGTACCGACGCTGCCACCCTCACGGTGAAAGACGGAGTCGTTTCCGCAGGGGAAAAAAGCCTTACTTACGGCGATATTGTCAGGCAGGTAAAGGAGTGGAAAATGCCGGACACCCCTCCGCTGAAAGACGTCAAATCCTACAAATTTGTCGGGCAGCCCGTACCCCGGATTGATCTGCACGATAAAGTAGTAGGCGCACCAATCTTCGGAATGGACGCTACGATGCCGGATATGTTATACGGAGCAGTTGTGCGGCCGTCCTCGGTGGCGGCGAAGTTTGTCAGTGCGGATACGACCGAAGCAGAAAAGATGCCGGGCGTGGTGAAGGTGGTTAAAGAAAAAGACTTTGTCGGCGTGGTTGCTGATAGCCGGATGGCGGCAGAAAATGCTAAAAATGCCATTAAAGTGACCTGGGACATTCCCCGCCAATGGCAAACCGAAGATATCGAAGCCATGATTGAGGTGGGAAAAGGCAAGCCGATAACCATTCAAAAAAATGGTAAACCTGAGCAGTTTCTGGAAGAGGAAGCAGGACTGATCACGGCGGCTTACAAAAGCCCCATCGGAGCCCACGCCCAGATGGAACCCAATGGCGCCGTTGCTTTTGTGGAAGCGGACAAAGCCACCGTCATGATTTCTACCCAGGTGGTGGACATTACCAGAAACGAAGTGGCCGATCGTTTGGGAATAGACAAAGAGCAGGTCGATATTCAGCCAACCTATCTGGGCGGCGGTTTTGGGCGGCGGTTGCATACGCCGAATGCCGTACAGGCGGCCTTGTTGTCTAAAGCAGTTGGTAAGCCGGTCAAATGCTTTTTTGACCGAAAAGAAGAATTTCAAAACGATACCTTCCGGCCACCCACGCACCACGTGTTGAAAGCCAAACTCACCGGCGAAGGCCGCATCGAAGCGATAGAACACCACGTGTCGAGCGGCGATGTTATGTTTGGTTCGGCGCTGACACCCGGCTTTCTCGAACCCGTTTTGGGGGCTGATGTGGGTGCCTGGCGCGGTGGCATGATCCAGTACGGTGCCATTCCAAATTTCCGGGCAGTTTCCTGGCGGGTCAAACTGCCATTTGCCACCAGCTGGTGGCGAAGCCTGGGCTTATTGGCCAATACCTTTGCCATCGAAAGTTTTATGGATGAATTGGCCATCGCAGCGGGCCAAGACCCCGTACAATTTCGGCTCGACCATATTCAGGATGATGACCGGGGATACCGTTTGCGGGAAGTGATTAAAGCGGCTGCTGAAAAAGCCGGTTGGAAAAACGAACTCCTGCCCAACGGTCGGGCCATGGGCTTTGCGGCGTCCACCGATGCGAACACTCCCTGCGCACAAGTCGTGGAGGTGTCCATTGAAGACGGAGCGATCAAAGTACACAAAGTGACCTGCGCCATCGACCCGGGTATGGCGGTCAATCCCGACCAGGTCCGGGCACAGTGCGAAGGGGCCATTATCATGGGGATGAGTGCTTCTATGTTTGAAAAAATGGTAGTAGTGGACGGACAACTCCAGCCCACCATTTACGGGCCTTACCAGATGGCATTGATGAAAGATGCACCCAAAGAAATAGACGTCATTATTTTGGAAAATGCCGACAGCCCGGGGGCCGTTGGCGAGCCTCCGCTGGGACCGATCGGGGCGGCGGTAGCCAATGCCGTTTTCCGTCTGACGGGACAGCGCCTGCGGGAAATGCCGCTGACGTTGGCTTGATGAGCAATCGGTCTTGATAATGCTAAAGAATAAAATTTCCTGAAATGCCTGGCAAAATGGAGCTACGCCGGGCATTCTTTTTGGCATGGTGGTGAACGACCAAGCAGATCATTTTTTATACGCTGTAATTTAAATTTTCTTTAATTTTTCTTTCATGCAAGTGGGCCGGAGGATTCATCTCACTTTGAGGAATAAGACTGCTCGGCCCAA
>JBFIJS010000730.1:0-2647 GCA_041600595.1 Saprospiraceae bacterium
CAAAATGAAACTCACGGAAGCAAGCCAGGCGGTGCTTTTTTTGGGGCAAAATGTCCGGCTTGTCCGGGCCGATACGGTGCAAAAAAGAAAAGAAGAGGAGGACGCCAAAACTAAATCCAGACGTAAAAGTGCTGGCCCCCGTAACCGGGTCCGGGACGAACTGTTCGAGCATTTACGACAGTTACGGCTGGACATTTCCAGAAAAAAAGGGGTGCCCCCCTATATCGTATTTTCGGATGCTACCCTCGAAGAAATGGCAGCCGAGCGTCCCGTCAACGAGCAGGAAATGCGTCGAATCAGCGGATTGGGAGAAGCTAAAATGAGTGAATTCGGGCAGGCCTTTTTAAAAGCCATCAATGATTTCACCACCGCCGGTAATCAAGCCCCGCCACCTGGAAAAGATGAGGCCTACCGGGTTACGTTTCAGCTGTACCAGCAGGGCTGCAACGTCGAAGAAATAGCAGCCAAAAGAAACATTTCACCCGAAACTGTCCTTGGTCATTTCACTCACCTCTATGAAAGCGGAGAACATATTGACATTAAACGGTTTTTGAATAAAAACGACCTGGCCAGCATTGCCGAGGCGACTAAATACCTGGAGCCTCCATTTCACATCAAGGAAGTGTATGATGCAATGAAAGGAACGGTCAGTTATGGGCGTATCAAACTCGGGCTTTCTTATCTGGCGAATAAAAAATTAATTTAAAATGGGAAAAAGGTAAGTGGCAACCTACCTTTTGTGTAAAAGCCTGAGAATGAACAGACAAAACAGCTTTGGTAGTTACCAGGAAAAGCCGTTTTGTCTGTTTTGGGTCGATACTAATTTGCTTCGTTGGCGGTGCGGATGGCTTGCGTCAGTGCAGAAATGACCAACTGAACCTGACGCCTCTCACCGAGTAAAATCTCAAGTTCATTTAGCGTCTCTTTTTTGGTGCCGTTGACAAAATAATCGATGCCGGCACGGCCTTCAATAACGGACATTTTAAATCCCGGATTAGGCACCCCATCCCCGTCGGCGATGATTTTTATGGTCTTTACATCGGTGTTGAGGTTGGCTAAACTAACGCGTCTCTCTTCTGTCGTCAACCCTTTTTTGTTGCGGATTACCATTTGGTGATTTTCATCCAACAGTACCGAAATTTCTCCGTAGCTGTCGACCATATCAGTGGATTTACGCAGTTCTTCCTGGACCCGGCCCAGCGACCACTTGATCCTTGATTCCAAATCACCTTCTTCGATGGCATTGGCTCGCAGGTTTTCGCTGGGTTTGCCCCCGGTAACAACTTTTTGTTCGGAACGATCCTTTATTTCCTCTGCATTCTTAAGTTCAGGATTGGTTTGGCCACAGGCAAACAAGAACAGAATACAGACCAGGGCCGACATAAATGATACATTTTTCATAAATCTTATTTTTTGCCGCAAAGTAAACGCCTCTCAAAGAAATATGGGTAAACAATACATAACTAATTTATTTTAATCTAATGTTGTGCGGTGTCGACACTTTGTGACCAAATGGAAGTTTTCCGGTCATCATATCACTTGCCGGGCCCATTCGTTAATGAAACCTAAAACAACATTTCCGTAACATAAACTGATGAGCTGCAACGTTTACTTTGCGAATGTTTTAACAAAAAAAAAACTCAAAAAATGATTAAAAAAATATTACCAGTATTAGCGCTCTTGCTCGCTTTCTCCAGCGCACAGGCTCAGTTTGGAAAAATCATGAAGGAAGCCGAGAAAAAGGTAAAAGAGGTGGCTGACGGCGGCCTTTCACAAGAAGAAGTCGGCAACGGCCTGAAAGAGGCACTTAACAATGGCGTCGGTGATGCAGTCAATTTCCTCTCGGCCGAAGATGGCTATTACAAATCACCCTACAAGATCCTGCTACCACCAGAAGCAGAAAAAGTAACGTCAAAATTAAAGTCAGTTCCGGGGTTCAGCAATGTAGAATCCGACCTGGTTGAAAAAATGAACAGAGCGGCCGAAATTGCTGCAAAAAAGGCTAAGCCCATTTTCGTAAATGCCATCAAAAACATGTCTTTCAAAGATGCCATGAATATTTTGATGGGCGAAGATAATGCGGCTACCTCCTACCTGAAGGATAATACCTATCAATCATTATACGGCGAATTTATGCCAATAATCCAATCAGCCCTCGATGAGGTAAACGCCCGTGAATACTGGCGGGGTGCTGTGAATGCATATAATAAGATACCATTTGTGGATAAAACCAATCCGGAATTGGACGACCACGTAAATACGATGGCACTGAACGGCATGTTCAGTCTTGTGCAGGAAAAAGAAAAAGGCATCCGCAATGATACCAGTCTGAGAAACAGCGACTTATTGAAAAAGGTCTTTGCGAAACAGGATAAGAAATAGCAGTTGCTGTGTCCTTGTTTGCTATCAATTGCAGAAGAAAAAAGCTTGAGCGGTCATTTCGCTCAAGCATTTTTTTTCTGCCCCGGGCAGTCTTAAATGTCTTCTTTCACCGCAGGATTAAAGTTGAGTTCGAAACCAATCTTCTTGTTTGGCTCATCATCGTCGAAATCTTCCCAGTCGCTAATATCCTGGATGAACTCCTCCAGATGCCGTAGACAAAACGGATCTTTTAATTCTTCCGGCCGGTATATCGCAATGGTTTTCG
>JBFIJS010000731.1:0-2631 GCA_041600595.1 Saprospiraceae bacterium
AGCAGCCCCCAGGTTGAGCGGAGCGTGGTGCCCTCTTCGCAATTATTTCCCACTATTCCCCGGCTGCCTTTTGATGGAAATGCCCTGGAAGCCCGTTGCTTTCCAAATCCGGTCGGGGAGGAATTGACTTTAAAAGTGGGTAGCCCGACCGACACCCAATTGCAGGCAACCGTTTTTAACGCCACCGGACAACTGTTTTACGCTGAGAAAATAAATGTACCCGGCGGCTGGTCAGATTTCACAATTTCTTTTAAAAACTTGGCCAGCGGTGTTTATTTTTTGAAATTGAGCGGCGAAAATTATTCCCGCATTTTTGAAATTATAAAGCATTGAATAATATTCGGTTGACGGCTGACATAGACGGTATTGCTAAAAAAATATTTCAGAATACAGTCTATGGAGTAGCTGCAACCTGCTAATTAATCTTGCAAAGTGTGGCTGTCTGCTGCCCCCTTGTCGGGGTATGGGTTTATGGCCTATTTGGCAGCCGAAAAAATAGATTAAATCCTTTTAACTCAATTCCGTAACAAACACAATTTACATGTCCAACCAATTTAAACGTCGCCATTTTTTAAAGAACACAGCCGCTCTGGCCGCCCTGGTCGGCCTCCCCGGTAAAGGTTCATTTGCCCAAACTGAAGTCGATGACCTGCTGGAAGCAGCGGCTGCAACCACTCCGGTCAAAGGTAAGTCAGTGATCGGATTGCAGGTACCTCCCATTCCTCAGGTGAGAGTCGGCATCATTGGCCTGGGCAACCGGGGGGCAGAACATGCTCGCCTGATCAACGCGGTTGGTTTGGACAAATGCAAGCTGGTGGCCATTTGTGATATCCGGCCGGCCGTTGCGGGAGCAGTGATGGATAATATGAAGGACTCAGGCCAAAAACCGGCTGTTTATATGGGTACGCCCGAAGCCTGGATGGACCTTTGCCGGAGGGACGATATCGACCTGGTCATTATCGCTACCCAGTGGGAGGAACACATCCCCATGGCCCTATATGCCATGCAGCAGGGTAAGCATGTGGCCCTCGAAGTACCTGCAGCAATGACCATAGAAGAATGCTGGAAAATGGTCAACACGGCCGAAGAAACGCAGCGAAACTGCATCATGCTGGAAAATGTGTGCTACGGCAGTGAGGAATTGTGGGTCCTGAACATGGTAGAAAAAGGCGTCTTTGGCGACCTGACCTATGCCGAATGCGCCTACATCCACGATCTTAGAGAATTGCTGTTCAGCAAAACCTACTACTACAAACAATGGCGTACCCACCACATTATGGAACGGGACGGCAACCTCTACCCTACCCACGGACTGGGACCGGTGGCCCAGTATATGGGCATTGACCGGGGCGATCGGTTTGACTTTCTCGTATCCATGAGCAGCCTCCAGGCCGGGATGGACGCCTATTCCGACTCGGTAGAACCGGATAATGATTTCTACCAAAAAAAGGGGTTCAAACACGGTGACATCAACAATTGCCTCATCAAAACCCACCGGGGAAGATCTATTCTCGTGCAACACGATGTGGTGACGGGTCGCCCTTACAGCCGGATCAATATGCTGGCCGGAACAAAGGCTTTTCATAAAGGCTACCCCAGCAAATTATCCATTAACGGACAGGGTCACGGTTTTCTTTCCGACGATGATTACAAGACTTACCGGACAATGCACGCCCACCCATTGTGGGCCAAACTGGAAAAATTGGCGGAGAAAAATGGTGGTCACGGAGGGATGGATTTTGTGATGCTGTGGCGCTTGATCGACTGCTTCAACCAGGGAAAAGCACTCGACATGGACGTCTACGATGCTGCCAGTTGGTCGGTCGTCACCCCGCTGTCGGAACTGTCCCTGCAATTGGGTTCCGTGCCGGTAAGGTTTCCCGACTTTACAAGAGGTCGCTGGCAGGAAGAGCGGAAACTGGGCGTAATGACCGGGGCTTAAATGATTCAATAAATCCGGTCAGGATATCGGAACCCATGATTTTTTAAACTTCGCATGACCGGCATATTTGTCACCAACAGGCAAAAACAAAAAGGCGCTACGTCGAAAACACAGTATCTTCGAAGTAGCGCCTCTTTCTATTTTTTCAAATAAACCACCTGAGTAGCTCCAGGACTGATTTAGAATCTGACCGATATCCCGCCCAGCACATTGATGCCATAGGTTGGGTAAAATATCCAGCGATAACGGGTATTGTCCAGCAAATTATTCAGCTGCAAGAATGCTCCAAAGTTTTTCCCAAACCAGTATTCCCCGCCGAGGCTGACATCGAAAAGCGTATTCAGGCGGTCAAAAAAGATGTTATCGGGCGGGCGGTTTTCTGCCCACACCCCATCCTGAATAAACAGTTGGGCATTGGCTTTCAATTTGCCGTCAGTTGAAGTGTAAAGTGCCTGTACATTGACCTCCAGCGCCGGCAAATGCCAGGCTTTTTCACGAACTGATGTGTCGTAAATGTTTTGACTGACCGTTCCCGTCAGGGCTAATCCTTTGAGCGGAGTTGCGGTGAGCGACCCACCAATGTTAATGATGTTGACATCGTCAAACACTACGTTAAAATCATAAATTGGCCCGGTCCGGTTAAACCGAAGCTGGTACATGGCCAGGTCGTTGGTCGGCTTGTAACCAAC
>JBFIJS010000732.1:0-2630 GCA_041600595.1 Saprospiraceae bacterium
GGTAAACCCATCCTCTGTCATCCTTTCCGGTGAAATGATGCTGCGCTACATGGGCTGGAAAAAAGCCGCCAATCTGGTGCTGAAAGGCATGAAAGGGGCTATCAAGAGCAAAAAGGTGACCTATGACTTTGAGCGCCTGATGAAAGGAGCAACTTTGTTGAAATGCTCGGAATTTGGTGATAATATTATTGATCATATGTAATATCGATCTGCAGGGCAATCTGCAATTTAAAATACAAGCCTTTCTTAGAAAGGTGTTTCAATGGAGTGACCAGTCTCTGGCACTCCATTGCTTTTTGAACAAATTGTCCTTTTTTGCATTATTCAATTTTATAATGATAACTCTATTTTTACTTCAAAGGAATTGAAATCGCAAGTAGTTGGGTGATTTTTGATCCGACTTCATCAACCTCCCGGTTTTTTCCATTAACCTTTACCACGCTCATGACATCTAGAAAAATGTCGGTTCGAGAGCAACAGGAAGCGGAGCCTTTTACCAAGGAGTCGCTCTACCGTTCTTTGGGTGCTGTTGAAACCAGAGGAATACAGTTTTTGATCAGTAAAATATCAACGGATATAAAAACTGCTGCCCGAAAAGGAAATATGTCTCCAGAGGAAGTGGAGGAGCTCATCAACGATGTGGTGGTGATAACCATCCGTAATATTCGAAAAGGCACTTTTCAGTTTGTCGATTTCCACCCTGCCACCTATGCATTGGGGGTCGCCCGAAAATTGTTGGCCAATTATTTTCGAAAAAAAAAGCTGCCAACCGTAGAGTTGGAGAACGGCCTACAGGTCCCTTCTGAGGATAATCCGGAATTGTATCTGAGATACAAAGAACGACAAGCAATGGTAGAAACCCTTTTTAATCAATTGGGGGAAACCTGTCGTAACTTATTGAAAATGAAGTTCTTTGAGCAGCTCAACGATCAGGAAATTATGGATCAAAACCGGACCGCTTTTACAAATCTGAACTCCCTGCGCAGCAAGCGAAGCCAGTGTTTGAAAAAACTGACCGAGTTGGCTCTTAAAACTGACCTTCGCAAGATCGTTTAACCCAAACTTCGCAAACGCAAATTCTTCTAATGAATGAATATGATATCATAGCTTATTTGGATGGACAACTCCATGGACCGGAACTGATAAACTTCGAGGCCGAAATGGAACGCAACCCGGCATTTGCCGAAGAGGTCAGATTAGCCAGGATGTTGTCCGAGGATATCGAAACCCAAATGATCCGACGGCAAGTGGAGGCGTCCAGGACTAATGACCAGCCAACGGCACCTGTTCCGTCCAAATCTAATTTCCCGATTGGTGGCATTGTCGTCGGGCTATTGCTCCTTGCCATCGCTGGCTATTATCTTTTCCAGAATAACTCACCTTCCCCTGCCAAAGAGAATACTCCTAAACCGACGGCGCCGGTCTTAGAGGAAAAAACGCCTGCCCCTGTCGATATAGCGCCTGCCCAGGAACATGTACCGACGGATACCCCGACCAACACGCCCTCACCAACCCAAGAGCGAATAAAAGTTGACCGCCCAATGGCGGAGGTTACACCTTTGCCCGCCCCCCGCTACCCCGCCCCAAAACTCCGGGGCAAAACGCAGGACAACCAGGCGTGGAAAGCACTGATGGATAAAATATGGTACACCGAGTACCCACCGGCAGGTATTTCATTTGCTGGTCCGACATTTGGCAAAATAGACAAGCTGCTGGCCACCCGGGATTTCCCCAAAGCCTACGTTCGTTTACAGCTGCTCGAACGCAAACTCCCGGAAAACGACAGCCTCCTTTTCCTAAAGGGATATTGTCTGCTGGAATTGGGAGAGGGGGCGGAAGCCCTACTTTATTTCCAAAAAATAAATAAAAACAATTCTCCCTGGACCGCTATTTTAACCTGGTATAGTAACTTAGCTCTGCTACAAACAGGTGAACGGCGTAAAGCTACCGCGGGTTTTACGCAAATTGCCCAAACAACCGGACACCAATTCCGGAGCCAGGCCCAAAAAGCATTGCAGCTTTTGCAATAAAGCCAAACTTGAATTATTTGCTTAATCTCTAATCAAATGAAAAAATACCGCTTATTCACACTCCTGCTTTCTTTTCCCATTCTTAGTTTTGGCCAGGTGGTCGATTCTTCCATTGTAAAGTTAGTTGATAGTTTAATCAATGTCTCCGTCACCGAATTTAATCAAGGAAACCTCCAACAAGCACTGGATGTCGTCGAATCATCATTGGAACCCATCCAGCAACACTTTGGGAAACGTTCTGTAGAATACAGAAATTATTTAAGGGTAAAAGGTACTATTATACTAATCCAAAAAAAACTAACAGAAGCAGAACCATTATTGACAGAAGCATTACAACTCAGCAAAGAATTATCAACTACTCTGGAAAAAAAACAATATGAAAGCAAGATTCAGGTTGAAATATTGAATGTTTTGGCAATCCTTTACAAGTCGCAACAGCGTTTTGAAAAAGCTGAAAAAAGCTACTTGCAAGCCCTCGACCAAACTGAGAAAGAATTGGGAGGGCCACAACATGATTTGTATGCCAAAATTATCGGTAACTTAGCCAACGTTTATATTGAGACAGGAGAATTCGAATTGGCAGAGAAAAGTCACTTAAAA
>JBFIJS010000733.1:0-2628 GCA_041600595.1 Saprospiraceae bacterium
CCTTTTCTCTGCACATGAAATTATCCATCGTCATCCCTGCCTACAACGAGGCACGCACCATCCACCTCATTCTCGACAAAGTGAAGGACGTGTCTTTGTCGGGCAGCCTGGAAAAAGAGGTGATCATCGTCAACGACTGCTCCTCCGATGGCACGGAAGAGGCGATCCTGTCCTATCAGGGAAACAACCCCGGGCTGGACCTGCGGTACCTCCGCCACGACGTCAACAAAGGCAAAGGTGCGGCCCTCCATACCGGCATCCGGCACGCTACCGGGGATTTTGTCATCATTCAGGATGCCGACCTGGAATACGACCCAAGAGAGTACAACCTCTTGTTGCAACCCATTCTGGAAGGCATGGCCGACGTGGTTTACGGCAGCCGTTTTATGGGAGGCAACCCCCACCGCATCCTGTTTTTCTGGCATTCTATCGGTAATAAATTTCTCACTTTTCTTTCCAACGCTTTCACGAATCTCAACCTGACGGATATGGAAACCTGCTATAAATTGTTCCGGCGGGAAATTATCCAAAGCCTTAATTTAAAGGAGAACCGTTTTGGTTTCGAGCCGGAGGTGACGGCCAAAATTTCCCGCATTCCCAATATCCGGATTTATGAGGTGGGTATCTCCTATTACGGCCGTACGTACGCAGAGGGAAAAAAAATAAACTGGAAGGATGGGGTCCGGGCGATTTACTGTATTTTAAAATATAATCTCGGACAATAACAGCCGGATTGGAATTTCCGGCCTTGCTATTCAATATGAAAAACGCCTTAATTATTTTTATTAAAAATGTCGTTCCGGGAAAAGTAAAAACCCGGCTGGCAGCTACCGTCGGCACGGAGCGGGCTGTTAAAATATACGAAGCACTGCTGGCGCGGACGAGAACGGAAGCATTGAAAACCAACGCGGATCTGCATGTTTTTTACAGCACTGCGATTAATACTTCCGACGATTGGGACGATGGTATTTTTACCAAAAAAATACAACGCGGGAACGATATCGGCGAGCGCATGTCAAACGCATTTTTAGACATTATACCACCGTATAAAAAGGCGATCTTGATCGGAGGAGATATTGCTAAAATTTCAGCGCAAATAATTGAGGAAGGATTCGAACAATTAAATCACCACGATTTTGTTTTGGGTCCGGCGCTCGATGGTGGATATTATTTGATCGGACAAAAAACGCCAACGCCCGCTATTTTTGACAATATTAAATGGAGCTCCGGCGAGGTGGCGAATAAAACGCTGAAAAACATGGCCGCCCAACAAAAAACCTGTTACCTCCTGCCGGCTTTATCCGATATTGACTACGAACAAGACTGGATCGACCACGGTTGGGATATTTGAAAAGAGGGTTGGCAGACAATATCGACCACGGTGCGTCGTACTGTCTTTTACGTTAGGACATCCACCACTGTTTTTAGCATGACAAACATCGGCTCGATCCCTTCCCGGGTCACGCTGATGCCTTCGCCGCCGTCTTCCACTTCTTCCAGGGTCAGGGAGTCTTCGATAAAAGCCAGGAGGTCTTCCTGATCGGTGTTTTTGAAAAAAATATCCAGCCGGTCACGGAAAGTCCGGCCTTTAGCTTTGTCCATCAGGTCCCAGTTAATCTCTTCGGCGTCGCTGACCGCCTTAGGGGCCACGGGAGAAGTCAGGGGTCCTTCCTGCTCGACGGATTGCCAAACGACAATGGCGAGGTAGAGCATGAAGTCACGTTCATCATCGGTGAGGGCACCTTCCTGTTCGGAGAGTAAGAAAGAGAGGATGGCCGGCTGGCGATCGGCAAACTCCCGGGCGGTATGTTCGTAATCTGCCTCTTCCGACTCGAATTGGCCAATGACACGATCTATTGTTTTTTCTGAAATCATTTTTATAAATATGTTGAGTAAAACCCAAAAGTAATCACTTCCGGTCTCCTCTGTGCGCAGAAATTTTTGCCGGGCGCCGCCGGTATCCCGAAGTGGTTAGTTTTTTCGAAAGTAATATGGTTTTTTACAAAAACGACACCTTGAATTTTCTTTCCAAACTCACGTTTCGGCGGCTTTGGAATGCGGGTCTGTTGTTTCTTTCTTTTTATGTAACCAAATGGCGGCGGCGGCCGGTACAATGGGGGCTGCCCATGACCGTTTCGATCGAGCCCACCACTGCCTGCAACCTTCGCTGCCCGGAATGCCCGAGCGGCTTGCGGGCCTTTACCCGCCCCACGGGCAACCTGAAAGCAGATTTTTTTAAAAAAACCATCGACGAACTCCACCAAAACCTGCTGTATCTCATTTTCTATTTTCAGGGCGAGCCCTATATTAACCCCCGGTTTCTGGATATGGTGAAATATGCGCAGCAGAAAGGAATTTATACCATTACCTCCACCAATGGTCATTTTTTGAATGAAGAAAACGCTAAAAAGACCATTGAGTCCGGCCTCGACCGGCTGATCATTTCGGTTGATGGCACGACCCAGGACACTTACGAGAGCTACCGGAAGGAGGGAAAACTGGAGGTCGTTTTGCAGGGGGCCAGAAATGTGGTAAAATGGAAAAAGGCCCTGAATTCAAGGACGCCGCACATCATTTTTCAATTCCTGGTGGTTCGGCCCAATGAGCATCAAATCCCGGAAATCTACC
>JBFIJS010000734.1:0-2625 GCA_041600595.1 Saprospiraceae bacterium
AGTTTATATCCGGGAATTATCAGCTGTTGATCGACCGAAAGCACCTGATTATCAGAGAAAAAGACCAACCTCAGACGGGCATCCTGATCATGGAGGAAATGATGGGTCAAAATATATGCTTTGCCGGGGGCGAGCTTGCTTTGTCGGTCTCCCCCGGTATTCCGGCTGTCTTTGAACCTACCCGTCAGGTGGCATATCTGGACGCTGAAAAAATCCAGTGGCCACTGAAAATTCGTAACTGGAAACATGGCGATGTCTTTCATCCCTTCGGGATGCAAGGAAAACGAAAAAAAATCCAGGACTTATTGACCGACTTAAAATTGTCCAGATGGGAGAAAGAAAAAGTATGGGTCATGGAAAGCAACGGGAAAGTCTGTTGGGTCCTGGGAATTCGATCCGATGAGCGATTTAAAGTCACGAAGAAGACTGTAAGCTGTCTGATGGTCAAGTTTTTGCCAACCATTTCATCTTGAAACAGTTAATACACGCAGGATCAATTAGTTTTGCAAACTAATCCGGAGTTGCTTTTCCTATCCTATGGCAGGACCGAAAACGCCCTCTGATAAACGTTCTCATTTATAATAACTCCCGGCTCAACAAGCCATCTCAATTAACAATTAATGATTAATCTGAACATGAAAAAGAAAATTTACCTATTACTAACTGCCTGTACGCTGGCCCTGCACGTCGGAGCCCAACAAGTAGAAGAAACGCAACGGACTTTCGTCACCAAAATGGCTGCAACCTGGTGCCCGCCCTGTGGCTCCTGGGGCTGGTCTTTCTTTGATGATTTGCTGGCAGACAATGCCGACCAGGCCGTCTTTATGGCGATCCACCACAGCGGGCTGCTGGTGACAGATGTTGGGGTTGATATTTTTAACAATTTTGGCGCAACGTATCAGCCTCAGTTCTTTCTCGACGACCAAAAAATAAACGTTGTTTCTTCCAACACATCCATCAGACGAACTGAAGCTCAGCAGGCCATTGACCTCGCTTTTAATACGGCCCCGATAGCAAATGTTGGTTTCGAGCCAGTTTTTGCCAACAACAAAATAGACGTGAATGCCAAGGTCAAATTTTTCCAGGAAACGGCAGGAGAGTTCTATTTGGGAATCTACCTGATCGAAGACGGAGTGATCGAATTTCAGCAATCGATTGGCAACAATGCCGTCCACAAAAAGATTTTACGCACCGGGTTTACAGATGACTCTTTTGGTTTACCAATCACCGAAGGGGCTGTAAGTGCCGGCAGTGAATTTGACCTGTCATTTTCCCTGGAAATCTCTGAAGTAGCCGGTTATGACTACGAGGTGGCGGGCATCATCTGGAAAAAAGAAAACAACAAATATGTTCCGATCAATATCTGGTCGACCAAGAACATCAATTCCAACCCGACCCGGACTTCCGATATCACCGAGCTAAACCATTTCATGGTATTTCCCACCGTGACCAGTGACCAGGCCGTTATCAATATCGACTTGAAAGCTCCGGTGCAAAATGGAGAATTAAATATATTTGACCTAACCGGAAAAAGAGTATCTAACGTGGCCAGCGGAAGCTTAGCAAAGGGTCAGCACAGTTTTCAGGTCGATCAGCGTATGATCAATGCTTCGGGAATGTATTTCATTCGTTTTTCGAGTGAAAACGGGGTTTCTACACAACGGATCATTTTTCAGTAATCGATCGCGAATGCGGAATCATGCCCTGGGAGGATTCAACGATCCCGATCTGGAGCAAAAAAAATGGGCGCCGGTTTCAAACCTGGCGCCCATTTTTTATTTAGCAGTGACCCGGTTAGTTATTGAACATACAACTTTTGCCCTTTGGTCAATTTAGCGTTCTTATCGAGTCCGTTTAATTCACTGATGCGGTCAATGGTCGTATCATACAGCAGCGCTATGGCAAAAAGGGTTTCATTTTCTTTTACCGAATGTACTTTTATCGGCCGGAAATAAACATCAGGATTACCTCTGGTCGTCAGTCTTGGCTCGGAGGTTACGGCATCGTAGGGCATGGGTGTTCCGGAAGAAACACCAACTGTATTCGGGCAATCACAATCACTGGTGAATAATTTTTGTCCGGCATAAACCCTTTCGTAAACTCCCAGGCTATTCATCTTCCTAAACCTCTCTTCCGTGTAACCATACATCGCTGCCAATTGGGCAACCGATTCATTCGGTTTCACAATGTGAAACTGCTTCTGGCCCTCTGCAGTTGGTGGAACGTTGATCGTCGTTGTATTGGTAGCAGGGGGGGCAGGATTACTTACCGCAGGAGTGGTCATTTGCTTTACAATCAGCTCCTGGCAAATATTGATCAGATTGTTCGCACCGATACCATTCCAGGTTTTCAGCTGGGCTACGGTGATACCATATTTTTTTGAGATGCTGTATAATGTCTCACCTTTCTGGACGAAGTGGGTTCCCGGTTTTGTGGGAGAACCACATGGAGAGTTGTTACTGTAGGCAGTCGGGACATTACCTATTCCATCGCTTGCCAACAATTCTATTTCCGCAATGTCGATCGGGTCCGAGGGTACGGGATCTGCGTAAGAGGAAAGAATCGGATTAGGAGCCCGGTAGCCAGTATTGACTTCACATTTTTTAGTGATATACTGTAACTTCG
>JBFIJS010000735.1:0-2624 GCA_041600595.1 Saprospiraceae bacterium
GCCTCCTCTGGCAGCTACCCCCGGCGTTCAGGAATTGAGTGTCGGCGTCGCCGAGCCCAACGGGCTGGAAGACGAACGGCCATTGAACAATAGCTTCTCCATGATGGTCACCGTTTCCAACCGTCAGCTCTTTAAAGCAATTGTGGAAGGCCCGGGCAATATGGCCTGCCAGAATTCATCCGCCACTCTGCGGGGCTTACTGCCGGAAAGTCTGGCCGGCACCGGAGCTACCATGGCAGTGGACTGGTACGACGACCTGTTTGATGGCAACTTTTACGGCTCCGGCGAAGTATTCAACACCCCGGATGTAACTGGTGACATCACCTACTACGCCGATGTCACCTACACCGTTGCAGTCGGCCCCAAGGACAATAGTTTCGCTAACAACAATATGCTGGACACGACCGAACTGGGCCTGGAATTCGAAGTTTTCAATGAACTGACGCTGGAAAGGGTATACGTAGTCGTGGAAGAAACGGGAGGTATTCTCGTCAAATTAGTCAACCTGGAAGATGGCTCGATCAAACAAGACATTACCCTCAATTCTACCACCGGTAAAAGTAAAATTGACCTTGGCTGGGATCTGGTACCCGGCAACTACCAACTCGTTGTATCGGGTGGCAAACCGCTGTCTTACAATACGGAAGGGGCGGAATACCCCTATGGTATCGCTGATTTTCTGTCGATTACCGGAACCACTGACGGGCTGGGCGCCAATGGTGTCTATTACTTTTTCTACGATTGGGAAATCACTTTTAAAGAACCTTGTGGCCGCACAGCAGTACCAGTCATTGCAGGACCGGCAGGCATAGCGCCCGTTGCCGACTTTGAGGTTTCTGCCGACTCCGTTGATATCAACGATGGTGAGCCCATCATTTTCACCAACAACAGCTCCAATGCCGTAGCGTGGTTTTGGAATTTTGGCGATGGCACCACCAGTACGGAAGAAAACCCCGCCCACGAGTTTGTTGCACCCGGTATTTATACCGTCAGCATGACGGCCATGAGCCCGGACAGCTGCACGAGCGGAACTTTCAAAACCATTCTGGTAACCGACGATTTTGTAAATGCCGTCTCATACGTCTCCGAAGCGGAAAACGTACTCGTTTATCCAAACCCGGTGAAAAACGTGCTCTCGGTGTACCTCGACCTACCCTATTTCCAATCGGTTTCCCTCCGTCTGGCCGACAGTACCGGCCGGATCCGGAAACAAGCCGACCACACCGCAGGCAGTGAGTCCACCCTGGAAATGGACCTCACCGGCCTTCCTACCGGCATCTATTTTCTGTTGGTAGAAATGGAACAGGGCAGCTCGGTCTGGAAAGTTGTGAAAATATAATACTCCTCAAAAGAAAGAAAAACCGGCATTCTTGCCCGGTTACGGAAAAAGCCCTGCGCAGTTTTTGTGCAGGGTTTTTTGTTTTTGGAAAATAGACCGGCATCAATTACTACCTTTGCCAGCAGCCCGAAAAGCAATTAAAAAACAAGCAATAAACAAATCCATTCCCTTATGAAGTTCGTTTCTTTTGTCCTCACTTCGTTCTTTTTGCTCATTTTCACCATCAGCAGCCGTTCCCAGCATGTACCCGCACCGGCTCCCGTCCAAACCGAACCCGTTTTAATCAAAGGGGCGACCGCACATCTCGGCAATGGAGAAGTCATTGAAAACAGCCTGATCGCTTTTGAGGCCGGTAAAATCACGTTCGTGGGCAACGCTAACGTGAAGCGACTTTTTCCCAACCACCGGGAAATCAATGCCCGGGGCAAACATATTTACCCGGGTTTTATCGCCCCCAACACGACCCTCGGACTGATAGAGATCGGCCAGGTAAACGCCTCCAACGACGATGATGAAATCGGTGAAATCAATCCGAACATCCGGTCGATCATTGCCTACAATACTGATTCAGAAATAATACCCACAGTCCGCTCCATGGGCGTACTGATGGCCGAAACAACGCCGCAGGGCGGGCGAATTTCCGGCACTTCCAGCATTGTGCAGCTCGACGCCTGGAATTGGGAAGATGCCGCCTATGCCACAGATTATGCCATCCACCTCAACTGGCCCCGTTCCTCCTCCTACAACTGGCGGGAGCGGCGTGTCTCAAAAAATGAAAAGTACACCGAACAGGTGCAGGAAATCGAGGAATATTTCAAATTGGCGGAGGCCTATCACCGCAATCCCTCCCCCGAAAGAACCAACCTGCGCTTTGAGGCCATGAGCGGCCTCTTCGACGGTAGCAAAAAAATATTTATCCATGCCGATGAAGTAGCGGCGATACAGGAAGCGGTGCTCCTGATGGAGCGTTTCCACCTCACCCCGGCTATTGTCGGTGGTGCGGATAGCTGGATGATCACCGGCTTTTTAAAGGAACACGAGGTATCGGTCGTGATCGGCTCCACGCAAAACCTGCCCGGCCGGGAAGATGCCGATATTGACCAGCCTTTTAAAACACCCGCCCTGTTGCAGGAAGCCGGCGTTCTGTGGTGTTTTCAGCACGAGGGCTACTGGCAACAACGCAACCTGCCATTTCAGGCGGGGCAGGCCGTCGGGTTCGGCCTCTCCTATGAGGATGCCATCCGGGGACTCACTTCCAACACCGCCAAAATTATGGGTATTGATA
>JBFIJS010000736.1:0-2616 GCA_041600595.1 Saprospiraceae bacterium
ACCGAGGCAGGTGTTTTGTTTCACAAAAACAGCGGTAAAAAGGCAGGCTATGGTGAAATGGCCTCCGCTGCTGCCAGCATTCCTGTGCCGGAGAAGCCCGTGTTGAAAGATGTGAAAGATTTCAAAATTATCGGCACTTCCCGTAAAAACGTGGATGGCCGGAAAATCGTGACCGGTAAACCTATGTTTGGCCTGGACTACCAGACGGACGGCATGCTCATCGCCATGATTGCCCAACCGCCCGCATTTGGGATGAAGCTGAAATCCTTCGATGGTTCGGCGGCAAAGGCCATGCCCGGCATCAAGGACGTTTTTTCCATAAAAACTTATAACGACGGCTACGAAAAGGCCGGGTTCGATACCAATGCTTTCCCCGAACTGGTCGCCATCGTCGGCAATTCCACCTGGGAAGTGATGCAGGCGAAGAAGGCGCTGAAAGTCGAATGGGAGCCATTTCCAGCCTACACCGAAACAGTTACTGCCTGGGGTAATACCCGGAAGGTCAACGTTCCTGCCGGGTTGGAAAATTCGGCAGATCATCAGGCGAAAATGGAAGAATTGGCCACGAGGCCGGGTAAAATTGTGCGACGGGATGGCGACCCGGAGGCCGCTTTCAAGCGGGCTGCCAAAGTCATTGAACGGAGCTACTCCTGCCCGCATCTCGCTCACAACTGCATGGAACCCATGAATTTTTTCGCCGACGTGAAAGGCGACAAGGTGAAAGTGGCCGGACCGTTGCAGGCACCCGGCTTCATCGAACCGACGCTATCGGCCCGCCTGGGCATTCCCGCAGAAAATATCGACATCGAAATGACCCGCATGGGCGGCGGTTTTGGTCGCCGGGCCTATTCGCACTATATGGTGGAGGCGGCGCTTATTTCACAAAAAGTAAATGCCCCGGTGAAACTCATGTACACCCGGGAGGACGATATGACCAACGGAATTTATCGCCCGGCCTACCACGCTACCTACCGGGCAGCTTTCGATGAAAACAACAACCTCATCGCCTTGCACGTGAAAGCTGGCGGTGTGCCCGAAAGTCCACTGTTTGCCGATCGTTTTCCGGCTGGTGCTGTGGATAATTATCTCGCCGAGGATTGGACGATCGATTCAAATATTACCATTGGAGCTTTCCGGGCACCCCGATCTAATTTCATTGCCGGTGCCGAACAGTCTTTCCTGGATGAAGTGGCCGAAACCATGGGCAAGGACCCCATCGAAATACGTCTGGATTTGCTGAACCGGGTAAAAACGAATCCTGTCGGCGAGAAGAACGACTACGATGCCGATCGCTATGCCGGCGTGCTGGAGCTGGTACGGGAAAAATCAAACTGGACAAATCCTCCCGCAGGCGTGAGCAGGGGCGTAGCTGCTTATTTCTGCCACAACACCTACGCCGCACACGTGCTCGATCTGACCATCGAAGATGGAAAACCTGTCGTGCAAAAAGTCACTACTGCGATTGACTGTGGTATCGTCGTGAATCCCGATGCCGCCATCAATATGACCGAAGGCGCTATTACGGATGGTATTGGCAATGCGCTTTTTGGCGAAATGACCTTCAAAGGCGGCGTTGCTGAAAAAGCCAACTTCGACAAATACCGCATGATCCGCATGATGGAAGCGCCCAGACAAATTGAGGTTCATTTTGTGAAAAATGAAATCAATCCGACGGGTATGGGTGAGCCACCGTTTCCGCCCATTTTCGGGGCGCTGGCAAATGCGCTGTACGAAGCGACCGGGAAGCGGCTGTATCGCCAACCATTCCTGGGGGATAAGGCCGTGTTGGGGTAAGCTCGATTTACGATTTAGCGATTTACTACAGGGAGCGTCGGAGTGGCTGCTTGCCGTACCGACGTCCTTGTGTTTTTAGGCTGTGAACTCTACAAGGCGACGCATAAGCGGGCATACCAGTAGCCGTTTTTTTTATGGGTAGGGCAATGTCGGAATAGGGAAATTTGTGGAGGTCTTTTCAAAAAGTTTGCAAACTTAAACCTGAAACCCGCTTGAACATAGCATCATTGCTCAATAAAGTAGCTTGTTTTTGAAGAGCTGTTGCAGCGATAATGGCGTCCGGCAGTTTGAGGTTAAACCCTTGACGGATGTGGATGATTTGCTGTAAAAGTGCGGTGTCGGCTGCATCGAGGCTGGTCGTTTCCACCCGGCTCTTGAACTGGTTAAACAATGCTGCATCCGAAGCAGGAAGATTTGGAAAGGAAAGAAATTCGAGTTCAACGATAACGGGAATGCCTACCCACGTTGCACCTTGCAGCAACTGTACTAACCCGGCATGCCCACTAAGTAAGGCAATCACGGCATTCGTATCAAGAAGGAAATTACCATTCATCCCTCAAAAGGCGTTGTTGAGACACTGCATCCCCTTTCCATTCCAGTTTGCCTGCAAGGTCGGAAAAGTCGTACTTTCGGGGCGCTGGTTCTCCTGCTTCTGGAGTAGTGGCTGGCTGAACGATGGTCACGTAATCAAGCGTTCGGAGAAATTGCAACAACAACTTGAAACGGCTTTCTTCTATTTTTATCAACAATTCCTTCATGGATGAAAAATTAGGTATACAAATGTAATAACTGTTGCCCTGATTTCAAACTTCGGTAAGTGCA
>JBFIJS010000737.1:0-2613 GCA_041600595.1 Saprospiraceae bacterium
GCCCCTCATTTGCCGCATGGCAACGCTGTGGCCGCTTTCGGAAGTGGAGGCAATAAGGTCGGCAACTGCCTCGGCCTGTGACAAGTCCATTTTACCATTCAAAAAAGCCCGCAACGTGAACTCGCCGGGCTGGGCCAGGCGTGCACCTTTTTTAATGAAAAGCTCCAAAACCTCCCGCAGGATGTAGGCCGAACCATGACAGGAAACCTCCGCCGTATTCTCGCCGGTGTAAGAGTGGGGCCCCTTAAAAACGGAAACAAGCACCTCATCCAGTATTTTTCCGTCGTCGTCAAGGATGGGGCCGAAGTGCAGGGTATGGCTTTTTTGCCGGGTCAGATCTTTTCCACCAAATACCTTTTGCACAATCCTCAGGGCATCTTCGCCTGAAAGCCGGATGACGCCGATGGCGCCTACGCCCGGCGGTGTGGCAAGTGCGACAATGGTGTCAGACAAATTATGCTTTGTATAATTCATTACCTCAAAATTTTAAACGTTCTCCGCCAGGTTGATTTGTTTTTTTCAAGCTCGATCTGGTATTCTTTTGCGCCTGCGGCAAAAATAAACGTCTGAACGTCTTCGGCGGATGAGTTGTGCTCCAGCCAGCCGGCGAGATTTTTCCGTTCGGCAGGTTCGACGGGCTTTCCATCGACCAGTAAACGGATTTCTTCCCGGTAACAAATGTCCAGGTTGCTTCTGCAGGTGAGTTCCATGCTGATCGTAAGTTTGAGCAAGGCAGGTTCCGAAGCGCTGCCATCGGAATATTTTTCAAGACTTGCCTCCCGGAAGGTGTACCGGATGTCGCTGAAATTAAACGGTTGATCCAGCATCGGAAAATCGAGCAGGCGCACCTGGTTGTTGCTCTCACGGGGCTTCGTTTCCTCTTTTTCAGGTGTTTCGTCTTTTTTGGTTATCTGTTCCCGAGGCTGGGGTTCAGCGTTTTTGTCCCAGGATTTCAGGATAAAAAAAACCGCCACGGCCACTGCTGCGATCAGCACCCCGGCAAGCAGGTATTTTGATACAATCGAAGAAGTTGCCGGCTTGACCTGCTGCGCCGGTTCGATCGGGGGCAGCTTCACTTCCGGCGTTTTGCCCTCCGTCATTCTGAGCAGCGAGTGAGCGATTTTTGCCTTTTGCTGCATTACCTCTTCAAAATCAAGCGTACCTGCGAGTTCCTGTTCTTTGAGCATGGAAAGCCTGCTTCTGAGTAACAGCAGTGTGTGATACCGATCCTGTCCTGATTTTTCTTCAGCGCTGATCATCAAGTCCAGGGCCTCCTCCAGTTCATTTTCCGCAACAAGGGTTTTTACTTTTTTTGAAATGTTTTTGTCCATCAACTTGCAGATTTAAAGGCAAGGTAGAATTAATTTTGGAGGTGTAAAATGCAGATTGTTTGATTGTTGGGTGGCTATATTGCTGGCAACTATCTGACAATCAAACCTTCCAACCATGATAAAACTCCTCGGTATTCCTTTCGATCGCAAGTCAAGTTTTCTGCAGGGAGCCGCCCTCGCTCCGGGTCGCATCCGTCAAACACTGCGCAGTGGCGCCGGCAATGACTGGACGGAGCACACCCAAAATCCCTTCGCAGCAGATCAGTTTCAGGACATCGGCGACCTGGTTTTCAAAGACTATTTGGACATTGAAAATAAAATGGCGGAAGTGTTGTCCTCCGGTGCGAAAACGCTGACGCTGGGCGGCGACCACTCCATTACCTACCCCGTCATCCGTGCACACAAGCGTTTTTATGATGATTTTGAAATCCTTCAGATCGATGCTCACGGCGATTTGTACGATAATTTCGAGGGAGATCGTTACTCCCATGCCTGTCCGTTTGCCCGCATCATGGAGGAAAAACTGGCGTCCCGGCTCGTGCAGGTGGGCATTCGTACATTTAACCCACACCAACGGGAACAGGTCGCACGTTTTGGTGTTGAGGTAGTTGAAATGAAAGATTTCGAAGAAAAATGGCGTAGTTTGGTTTTTAAAAAACCGCTTTACATTTCGCTCGATCTTGACGGCCTCGACCCTGCTTTCGCCCCCGGCGTATCGCACCACGAACCCGGCGGACTGACAACAAGGGAGGTGTTGCGGCTGATCCAAAGCATCAAGGCTCCCATCATCGGCGCCGACATTGTAGAGTACAACCCACACCGGGACGTTTCGGATATGACCGCTGCCGTTGCAGCGAAATTTTTAAAAGAAATTGCAGCGAAAATGTGGGATTGATGTGTTTGTGTATTTGGGTGTTTGCGTGTTTGTGAAATACCCGGACACCTCACAAACACGCAAACACCCAAATACACAAACACCCAAACACACGAATAATGGCTTCCATCGAAATTCAAACCACGCAAAACGTTACGATCGAGTATGAAATGGCCACGCTCCGTGACCGTTTTTTTGCGTTTATGATTGATCTGCTCATTTTTTACGGGATCTACATTTTCCTGTGGATCTTTTTGATGTCTGTCCTTGGAGACGCCATTACCGGATGGGGAGGGCATTTTCTGGGGCTGATGCAGCTGGTCGGGTTACTGGCTTACCACCTGCTTTCAGAGGTTTTTTCGAATGGCCAATCCTGGGGAAAAAAAGCCGTGAACCTCAAAGTCGTCA
>JBFIJS010000738.1:0-2610 GCA_041600595.1 Saprospiraceae bacterium
AAATCCAAGATATTGCCAAACTGTATTCACTGGAATATTTCTCAACGGAACAGGAGGTTTAAAGGCAGGTTTTTTTGGTTTTTTCAATAACGACGCAAATGTAGCCTCGATTCTTTTACATAACCAAACAAGATTTAAATTTTAACTATCAACCGGAACGAAAAATTTCCTTTTGTCGCCAAATGCTCCTTCGGCACGGAACAGCTGCCTGGTATTTGATTGACAAAATCAGCTGACTATCGCCTCAATTTCCAAAAAAACTTATTCGATACAAGTCGGTGGAACGGTTAAAGTCGATAGAAAAAAGCCCGCATTCGTGTTTAAGAAGTTGAAATTTCATTCTTTCCACGAGCATCCGTACTGCTCGACCAACACATTATCGAGTTCATCCGCTTTCTGAAAAAGCCTGTTAAACATTTCCAGACCGGACTCAGAACTCAGAAAACGGTCAAAAATGATCAGGGAAAGCACAATTTCCTTTCCTTTTACACTCAGGGTGAGTCCTTCCAGTTCATTGTTCGCCCGCAATAAGTATTCATACACCGGCATGATGTCTTCCCGGGGCAATTCGCACAGTATAGCATCGCCTGCGATCAGCCCGTTGGGTTCATAATAGGTTACAAAGATTTTCGCACTCCCCTGTTCCACTTCCCAAAGACAGGGACCCCGCCGGGAAAGCTTGATGTTGTACCCGCAGGCCACCAATATTTCCTCAATGGTCAGATGAATACCAACTGCCTCGTATTCCTCTTCCTGACTGGGCAGCCTGATCTTGGACCCGCAGTGCGGACAAAAAGGACCGTCTATGGTCTCTTCAAACACCAGATTACTGCAATTGAAACACCGGCTGCCAACTCCACCCTGCCCTTTTTCTCTCAACTCCTGGACGGTGCTTTTCAGATAGAATGCCGGCAAGGACTGTCCCGTCTGCCCTTCACCACTGACCGTGAATGAATTAACCCCCAACAGCCCGCCGTCGAGGCTGACCAGCGGCCCGCCATTATGGCCGGGGCTCAGGACCGCATCATGCTGATAATATTTCACCTGTCCATCTCGATTATCCGTACTGGAAATCACTCCCCGGGCAACAGAAAATTTAAGCCCGAAAGGATGCCCTGCAGCCAGCACCTGATCTCCTAATTTAACTGTTTCCGGGGCCTGGATACTGATAGCTGGTATGGCAGGTTCCGCCGAACAGGTTAGAAAGGCCAGATCATAGCGAGGATCGGTATAAATGACCCTGGCCATCTGTCGTTTTATCAAATGCCCTTCCACGACGACCTCACGATTGCCCCTCACCACATGCTCGTTCGTTACGACCACCTCTGCGTCTTTCCAGTAAAATCCGGTGCCGGTGCTGAAGGGAGTAGCGATTTGGGTCACTACTTTTTTAAATGTTTCGATTATTGCTTCCATATGTTGTTTTGGTCAAACTAATTTTTTGGTTTTTGGAAATAAAAAAAGTCGGCCAGTTTGCGATACCTCTCACTTATTTCGGCAAAATAATAGTCACTTTTTCCATAAATCAACCTTAATAAACGGCATGCTAAAGGTGGATTGCTATTATGCAAGGATCGCATCCCAATCTGAAAAGCGATTTCTTTTTACACTAGTAAAACGGAAAATTAGTGCTTCCCGGAGGTTTATAATGAAAAGCAAACCCGATAAATAACAAAAAGAGCCGGGCACAGGTCACAACACCCTGATAAATGATGTAAGTCAATTAAAATCAGGGCAGTATCGCAATAATGTGGAATACTGCGGGATCGTGGGAATTACCCGGGATTGTACTAAAATATGCCCGTTTTGATGACCAGCAACACTTTTGTCCCGGGGACAATGACACTCCAAACAGGCTGCAATTTCCAAAATCATCCGTTTCAAACAAATGCTCAGACCGACGATCAATTATTTCCCATTACCTCAATTTAGATTCGGTGCAAACCAATAATTTTTTTGAACAGTTCAAGCCCGGCAAAAATGTTACTTTTGCAGCGTTTTTTGCTGACCCTAATTTTTCGAGGTCTTTATACGTTAAAATATTGTAGAAAAATTGGCTTTGTCTACTATTTGTACAAAAAAGAAAAGTCTTTTTCTGAAGCGATGTACGAAAGCAAATTTTGCACATCATTCAACTGTCAGGTACGGGTATCAACCCCCTCCGAACCAGAACCAGGAAGAAGACATATTATTTTTTGCGAAGCGTGACACAGACAATGAAAAACAATTTAACCTAAACATCTTACAGATATGTTAAGCCGAATTTTGCCTTTATCTCTCGCCATTTTTATCTCCTTCAACCTGTTTGGCCAAAAGGACGATCCGGTCCTTTTCAGCGTTGAGGGCGTTCCCGTTCACAAATCAGAGTTTGAATATATCTACACCAAAACCAACGGGCAGAACGCAGATTTCTCCAAAGAAACACTGGATGAATACCTCAATTTGTATGTAAGTTTCAAACTTAAGGTACAAAAGGCCAGGGAAATGCAACTCGACACCATCGCCTCCCTGCAACAAGAACTCAACGGGTATCGCCGCCAGTTGGCTGATTCCTACCTGATCGACCGGGAGGTAACCGAGAAACTAGTACAGGAGGCCTATAACCGTACC
>JBFIJS010000739.1:0-2607 GCA_041600595.1 Saprospiraceae bacterium
GCCGCCAGCAACATGGCACATTCTCCACTAACGTGGTAGGCTGCGATGGGTAAGTCGAAATTTTCCTTCATCAGGTGAATCACATCCAGATAGTTAAGGGCGGGTTTGACCATCAGAAAATCGGCACCTTCTGCCGTGTCCAGTTCCCCCTCGATCAGAGCTTCCCGTTTGTTGGCAGGGTTCATTTGGTAGGTTTTCTTATCCTTTGGAATATCTGCTGACACCTTGGGGGCACTGTCCAATGCGTCGCGGAACGGCCCGTAAAAAGCACTGGCGTATTTGGCCGTATAGGACATGATACCCGTTTCGGTAAATCCGTTGCCATCCAGGGCTTCCCGCATGGCGGCAACCCTGCCATCCATCATATCGCTCGGGCCGAGCACGTCGAAACCTGCCTGTGCCTGAGCGACCGACATTTTGGCGAGTACGTCCAATGTTTCATCATTAATGATTTTGCCGTTACGGACGATACCGTCATGACCGTCACTGCTGTAGGGGTCAAGGGCCACGTCGCTGATCAGGCAGCATTCCGGGAAGTGCTTCTTGATAGTCCGGGCCGCTTTCAGGTAAAAATTGTTAGGGTCGTAACTATGGGTGCCGGTCTGATCCTTGAATTGATCGGGGATGGCCGGGAATATCATAAAACTGTTGATACCCAGGGCGGTACAGGTTTCGATTTCCCGTAAAATATTATCCAGAGACAGGCGAAAAACGCCCGGCAGGGAAGGAATTTCGTCTTTGACTTTTTCGCCCCCCACTAAAAATAAAGGATTGACAAAATGGCCGGCGTTGAGGTGAGTCTCTTGTGTCAGACCTCTCACCGCAGCAGAGGTTCTGTTTCTTCTTGGTCGTCTCAGCATATTTCTTGGTTTTGTAAAAAATGAAAAAGACAAAGATAGAATAGCGGCAGGTTGAAATTGTAACGGGAATGCCACATTCGGGTATAATGCCCGGGGCCTTCATTTTTTATCCGTTGACGATCTGTTTAGTTTTGCAAAAATTTAATCAGAAGAATATGGAACTACCGGCCGATTTTTTAGAAATGATGAAGGACCACCCGGGCCTTGACCTCAACCGTTTCAGGGAAGCATTGCTGGGAACGGCGCCGGTGAGTATTCGGCTGAACCCGTTCAAGCCCATACCGGATTTTGACGATTGCGAAAGTGTGCCCTGGCATCCGCTGGGCAAATACCTGCCGGAAAGACCCAATTTTACCCTCGATCCATTATTTCACGCCGGTACATATTATGTCCAGGAGGCATCATCCATGGCCATCTGTCAGGCTCTGTTCCAACATACTGATTTAAGTAAAAAAATGACCGTGCTGGATTTATGCGCCGCACCAGGCGGTAAGAGTACGGTCTTGTTGTCGGCTATTTCACCCGATAGTTTTTTACTGGCCAACGAGGTCATCAAGGCCAGGATACCCGCGCTTCGGCAAAATCTCACGAAGTGGGGAAGGACAAATTTCATGGTCAGTCAGCACGATCCGGCTGATTTTGCGGGGTTGAAAGGCACTTTTGATGTTGTTTTGGTGGATGCTCCCTGCTCCGGTGAGGGGTTGTTCCGGAAAGACCCCAACGCTTGCCGGGAATGGTCGTTAGAGCAGGTGGGGCTGTGTTCGGCCCGGCAACGACGAATTCTCGGGGAGGCGCAAGCATTGGTCAAAGCGGGTGGTTTGTTGATTTATTCTACCTGTACCTATAACAAATTGGAAAATGACCAACAGGTCGAGGCGCTCCTGGAAACGGGCCAATTTAACGTAGCGCCACTCACATTCCCGGCAGAGTGGGGGATTGCTGCGACACAGTATGGCTATCAGTTTTACCCCAATCGTCTGCGAGGGGAAGGTTTTTACATGAGTGTATTAAAAAATAATGGCGAAACAGCTCCGGCCGGCACCCGTCAGAAAGTACGTAAAGAATTTACCCGGCTGTCGAAAAAGGAACTGGCCCCCATCGAATCCTGGGTAGCAGAACCCGGTCAGTTTGCTTTTTTTCAAAAACCAAATCAGGAAATCGTGGCGATTCCCAAAGACCTGGAGGAGCATTTTCTTTTGGTCGCTAATAATCTGTCCCGCCGTTCTTTCGGCCTGCACATCGGTCAGGTTAAGCAACACAAGTTGGTTCCATCCCATGAGCTGGCACTCAGCCACCTTACCAGCAACCGGATTCCTGCCGTTGAGCTCGACCTGGAACCAGCCCGTGACTTTTTGCGAAAAGAACCCTTTGCCCTGGACACTCCGCAAAAAGGTTGGCACCTGATTCGGTTTCGAGGCCATGATTTAGGATGGGCGAAGCTACTCGGCAACCGCTTCAACAACTACCTGCCAACTGAATGGCGCATCAGGAATTATTGAAAAATCTTTGCGTCGTTCGGAGGCAACCGGTGATTATTACATCTTGGTTGAAATAGTTAGATTTGCTTCCTAATAATTTACCAATGAAAAGACTTTACATCGCCGCCACCAATCAACATGTTGGCAAAACTACGACCACCCTGGGCCTGGTTGAGGCATTTCGTGAGAAAGGCATTCGCGTGGGCTACTGCAAACCAGTAGGCCAGGAAACGGTCGATTACGAGTCGCTGCAAGTTGACAAAGACGCC
>JBFIJS010000740.1:0-2605 GCA_041600595.1 Saprospiraceae bacterium
GAAAAGGTTGCTCCGCCATGCTGTTGACCATTTGGGCATTCGGAAAGTCGATGTCAATGAACAGAATGAACAGGCGGCGGGCTTCTATCACCACCTTGGCTTCGAAATCGTTGGTCGCTCCGAACGAGACCCCTCCGGCAAACCTTACCCGATCTTACACCTGGCACTGCGGCCGCCGGTCCAAAACCTGCCGGCCCTGGTGCTCATCGATATCCAAAAAGGACTGGACGAATGGGAGTATTACGGTGGGCGTCGGAACAATCCGCAGGCGGAAAATAATGCGGCAGCACTGTTGCATTTTTGGCGAGAAAACAACGGGTCTGTTTTCCATGTCAGGCACAACTCCACCAACCCCCATTCGCCGCTGTTGCCCGGAAAACCCGGGCATGAAATAAAAGACATCGTCAAACCTGCCGAGGACGAACCCGTTTTTGAGAAGGATGTCAACAGTGCCTTTATCGGCACCGGCCTGCAAGCGATGCTGGACCGGCAGCGCACCGACCAGTTGGTCATCGTTGGGTTGACGACGGAGCATTGTATCTCCAGTTCGGTGCGGATGGCGGCTAACCTGGGGTTTGCCGTCACGGTTGTTTCCGACGCCACGGCGGCCTTTGATAAAACGGGCGTCAATGGTCAAAAATACCCGGCAGAATTGGTTCATGAGATCACGCTGGCCAATTTGCAAAATGAATTTGCCACCGTCATGGGCACAGCAGAATTGTTGGAAAAAATGCGTAATCTTGTCCGTTCCAATATTTAAAAAAAGACCCTGTCATGAAAGAAAGAACAAGAATTATCGGACTTGCCACTGTCGGCGTTTTTGCCGTCCTGCAATTATTCCCCATTGATAAAACGAATCCATCAAGTGACCCGGCGCAGGATTTTATTACCCTCGAAAACCCGCCGGAACAAATTGCTTCAATAATGAAAAATGCCTGTTACGATTGTCATTCGTACCACACCAAATATCCCTGGTACACCAATCTGCAGCCAGTTGGCTGGTGGATAGAAGGGCATTACCGGGAGGGGCGGGAACATTTTAATCTGTCTGAATGGGGAAGCTATGAAGCAGATAAAAAACAACATAAAATGGAGGAAGCCGCCGAAGAGGTGGAGGCGACCAAAATGCCGCTGATGCCCTATTGGGTGATGCATCCGGAAGCAAAGCTGAGTGCGGATGACCGTAAGATGCTGGTGGATTATTTTGAAAGTAAAAGCAGGTAGGCTCTTGCGGAGTTTTTTGAAAATGGTTTTTTGCAGCGTTGTTTTTAATACGGAAAAAATACGGAGCAATATCGCGAGGATAATTTGAACCGAGGTGTCTGCCAAATGGGATGCCTACTTCCTTTCGTAGATCACGCCCACTCACTCATGCCCACCGCCAATTCCTTTCCATCCGCAGCCAATTTCAGACGGTGCAAAAATTGGCCGTTTTTTAATTGTTGGGTCTCCGAAACGATTTCATCTTTCCATTGCCCTTCCACTTTGTATTGAATGTCAAATGCTTGTAAAGTACCGTTTTCGAGCAGGTCGTCGGGGAGGGTTTCGAGCATCCATTGGAGATAATAGACATTGTTAAGGTGGCCGTTAAAGTCGAGGTCGTGCCAGTTTACCCGGAAATCAGTGGAGAAGTCCACTTGGTCGATGGAGGGCAATTTGACAGATGGGCGTTCAAGACAGGCTTCTGCCGGGGGCATATCTTTTTCAAATGCTAAAATCCACGGGGGAATCCTCGACATGCGACGGGTGCGGGTATCGAGAAGCAGCCAGCTGGAAGAAGAGTAAGCGATCATTTCTCCTTTTTCATCGAACACTTTGTAGTCGCGGAAAGTAAAGACTTTTTCGAAACCCGTGGGGCAGGTGTAAAAGGTCAGTTTTTCCCCGATTATGGGCAACCGGTTGATACGCAGGTTTTTGCGCAGCAACACCCAGGAAATATGTTGTTCCTCCATGTCCCAGACGGAGACTTTCATTTCCATGACGTTCTGCATGGCGGTTTCCTGCATTTGTTTGACCAGGGCGGCAACGGTCATGCGCCGACGCTTATCGATATCGTAAGTTTGAACAGTGTAGGTTGTGTTGTAGTGGAGTGGCATTCAGTTGGTGATTGACGGCAGATGAGGGACTATAGACGGCCATATTTTTTGCTGTTTGCTATCCGTCTGGCGTCGGCCTTTGGGCATCAGCCGTTTTAATTTTCAAAAAGCAAAGAAAAATAAAACTTTCCTATTAACTTAGCGGAGTGTTTAACTCAGGACATCCTACCGTGCGATAATAACATAAAAAGCCAACATTTTTTGGCTTGGTGACTTACCCTTCATTATAAGTTACAGGTTCATTTTGGTTGTTGACCGGACATTTTAAATGGCTACGCGGCATTGGCGTTTTGTTTTGTGCAAACTGCCAACTCACCGCAGTGACAGCCAGGTACCGGCCTTTGCCGAGCATCAAAGCTTTTCACAAATTATCAATAAATCAATATCCTGCGAATCACATTGCGGGATTTAATCAACTCAAAATCTGTCTATATGAGCACGTTCATTACAAAAATTAAGAAAGTCCTCTTTGTCACGTCGGCCCTGCTATTGGTCGGCCTTTGTCAATC
>JBFIJS010000741.1:0-2601 GCA_041600595.1 Saprospiraceae bacterium
GCAAAGGTGCCTTCCTGAACGAACGGGGAGAAGTGGAACTCGACGCGATGATCATGGACGGGGGCAACCTGGACTTCGGAGCAGTGGCCGCCCTGCAAAATATTTTGCACCCCGTCAGTGTAGCCCGCAAGGTCATGGAGCACACAGAACATTGCATGCTGGCAGGCGAAGGAGCTCTCCTGTTCGCCAAAAGAATGGGTTTCGAAGAGCTACCCCCCGAAGCATTGCTCACCGACCGGGAGCTGATTTTTTTTCAACAAATACAAAATAAGGAAGCTTTCAAAACGCACCACCCCTTCGAATTCCAGGACCAGCCAATGGACACGGTGGGTGCCGTCGCCATGGATCAAAACGGCCATGTTGCCGCCGCTACCTCCACCGGAGGAACGGCGAGGAAATTGGTGGGCAGGGTCGGTGACAGCCCCATTTGCGGAGCCGGTGCCTACGCCGATAATGAGCTCGGCGGAGCCTCCGCAACGGGCTGGGGAGAAAGCATTATGAAAATTCTTTTAAGCAAAACGGCCGTTGATTTGTTTGGTAATTGTTCTGCGATGGAAGCAGCCCGGAAAAGTATCGGCATTTTACAAAAAAAAGTGAACGGACTGGGCGGCATCATCGGTATTGATCACCGGGGGCACTATGCTTTTTCCCACAATACGCCGAAGATGGCACATGCCTATTGGGAGGGAAAAGTAGTTGCCCGATTACATGCGACCGGGAAGAATGCCGGCGGTTAATTTTATGCGAGTTTAACCTCCTAACTTCCTACCGGACAAATTTTTAAGTATTTTGGAAAACATAATAAACAATAGCGAAACGGTCATCATCCTCGGCAGCTCCCGCAGCGATGGCAATACCCGCACCGTTGTCGAATTTTTAGCAAAAGAAGGCCAGATTGATGTCATTGACCTGAACGATTACAAGATTGGTTACTTCGATTACGACAACCGCAACAAGGACGACGACTTTCTCCCTTTGATGAGGAAAATCACCGCTCAATACCGGTGCATTATTTTTGCTACCCCTGTATATTGGTACTCCATGAGTGCCATTATGAAAACTTTTTTTGACCGCATTTCCGACCTGCTCACGTGGGAAAAAGACCTGGGCCGAACGCTGCGCGGCAAAGCCATGGGCGTGGTCAGTTGCAGCGGCCACGATGATTTAACGATAGGGTTTGATATGCCGTTTAAGGAAAGTGCGGACTATCTGGGCATGACTTACCTGGGCCACGTGCACGCCTGGGCTAAAAATGAGGAACTGGATTTGAATGTGCAGATGCGGTTGTCGGCATTTTTAGAAGTGAATATGGCCCTGTAGCTCAAAAATTGCGGTCCGGACAAAGATTATTTTAGAAAAAACATTGTCCGGTACAATTGACATTTGCCGGGATCGCCCGGGATGGCTCCTCTAAGAAAAAACAGTCAACCGTTGATCAGCAGGTTTACACCCCCGCCTGCGCACTGACGATCTGGCTTCTCAAAGTAATACAATGGTAACAACAATTCAGAGAGAGCATATCATCGGCGAGTTTGCAGGAACGCAAAAAGGACCACTCATTATTTGTTTGGCAGGTATGCACGGCAACGAACCGGCCGGTGTCATGGCCCTGGAAATCATCTTTCAGTTGCTGGAAAAAGAGCCGCGTTCCAATCCCGACTTTCATTATAAAGGCAAAATAATCGGCCTCCTTGGCAATACCCAGGCCTTCCAGTCCGGCCGGCGCCACACCACCAAAGACCTCAACCGTTTGTGGACCATGCCTCATGTCCGCAGGGTGCGGAAGGTTCACGCAGAAGACCTTCAGGGAGAAAACCGGGAAATGAAGGAGATACTGGACATCCTGGAAGATCAGATCAGCAGCTACCAGCCCGAACGCATTGTTTTACTCGATCTGCACACAACATCCGCCGGGGGCGGCATTTTTTCAATTGCTACCGACGAGGCGGAAAGCATTCGCATCGCCATTGAGTTGCACGCCCCGGTGATCACGGGCATGTTGAAGGGCATCCAGGGCACGACGCTTCATTTTTTTAACAATGAGAATCTCCGCACGCTGGTGCCTGAGTTGTCCCCCAAAGTCCCTGTGACGGGCGTTGCCTTTGAGGCAGGGCAGCACGATGATCCTCTGTCGGTCAACCGTTGCATTGCTTCGATCATTAATTGTATGCGAAGCGTGGGTAGCGTCAATCCGGAACACGTGGAAAACCGGCATGACAAACTGTTGCAGGAGTATTCAAAGGATTTACCGAAAGTGGCGGAATTGGTCAAAGTGCACAATATAGGCCCGTTGGACGAGTTCAGCATGTTGCCCGGGTATCACAATTTCCAGCCCATCTACCGGGGAGAACATTTGGCAAATGACCGCCACGGCCCGATTCTCGCCCCCGAAGACGGGCTGATTCTCATGCCACTTTACCAACCACAAGGCAGCGATGGTTTTTTTCTGATCAAAGAAGTAACACACAACGGCCTGTACGGCGGTTGAAAAGAACTTTAGAACTCTGTAACAAATGTTTCTTTAAAAAATAAACCGGGAATGTGGGCCGAAAAAAACAATCGGGCAATTAAGTTTCTGACTGCTCGGCCCAACGGGATTTA
>JBFIJS010000742.1:0-2595 GCA_041600595.1 Saprospiraceae bacterium
CGGCAGCGGTCATGGCTCCAACACCATCACCAGTGGGCTGGAAGGAGCCTGGACGACTACTCCTACGAAATGGAGCAACAACTACTTCGAGAACCTCTTTGGTTTTGAATGGGAATTGACCAAAAGCCCGGCCGGCGCCTACCAGTGGAAACCCAAAGGTGATGCCGGTGCCGGTACCGTGCCCGATGCTCACGACCCGACAAAAAAACATGCTCCCTTCATGCTCACGACCGATCTTTCCCTGCGGATGGATCCGGCTTACGAGAAAATTTCCCGCCGGTTTTACGAAAACCCGGATGAGTTTGCGGATGCATTCGCACGGGCCTGGTTTAAACTGACCCACCGTGACATGGGCCCGCTCCCTCGTTACCTCGGTCCGGAAGTGCCCGCAGAAGAATTGATCTGGCAGGACCCTATTCCAGCCGTAACGCATGAACTGGTCAACGACGAGGATATTGCCGCGCTGAAGCGGATGATCCTGGCTTCCGGACTTTCTGTTTCACAATTGGTATCTACGGCCTGGGCTTCGGCCTCTACTTTCCGTGGTTCTGATAAGCGGGGTGGGGCAAACGGTGCACGTATCCGCCTGGCACCACAGAAATTCTGGGAAGTCAACAACCCAGCACAACTTTCCAAAGTGCTGGATACCCTGGAAGCCATCGGGAAAGAATTTAATGGCAAACAATCCGGCAATAAAAAAGTATCGCTCGCCGACCTCATCGTGCTCGGCGGATGCGCAGGCATCGAGCAGGCGGCCAAAGATGCTGGCCATAATGTGACGGTTCCTTTTACCCCCGGACGCACGGATGCCTCGGCAGAACAAACCGATGTGGAGGCTTTTGCCGTTCTCGAACCGGTAGCTGATGGTTTCCGCAATTACATGAAAAAGCGCTATTCCGTTTCAGCAGAAGAAATGCTGGTCGATAAGGCCCAGCTGCTGGGCCTGACGGCTCCGGAAATGACTGCCCTCGTTGGTGGTATGCGGGTACTCGATACGAATTTCGACCAGTCCCGGCACGGCGTCTTTACGTCCCGCCCGGGAGCGCTGACCAACGATTTCTTTGTCAATCTGCTTGACCTGGGTACAACCTGGAAAGCGACTTCTGCCGAAGACAATTTGTTTGAAGGACGTGACCGGAAAACCGGAGATGTCAGATGGACCGGAACAAGGGTTGATCTCATCTTTGGTTCCAACACGGAACTCCGGGCACTTGCGGAAGTTTACGCCTGTGAAGATGGCAAAGAGCGTTTTGTCAATGACTTTGTCGCTGCATGGAACAAGGTCATGAACCTTGACCGCTTCGACCTGGCTTAATTCCCGGCCCTGACGGCCCGTGGAATTTAATCATAAGCATACCTGAAAAGGGGCTGTATCAAAGGGTTGATTGAGTTGCTATGAGTGGATTTTGTTGATATTTAAAGAATGGTTTTCCAAGGTCTTAAATATCGGCTTCACCAACCATTATCAACATTTATCAACTTAAGATACAGCCCCTTCGTGTTTATATATCTGCACTAAACATTTTCCGCTACTGCCGGCTGCCAGACGCCGGTTTTGGCGGTCTCCGCTACATAAGTGGAAAAGTCTTTTGCTTTTCTCCCCAGCACTTTCTCGATGTCGTGGGTGACCACGTTGTTTTTTTCGGAGGCTAATACCTCGGTAAACAGATAGTTGATCAGCCAGATATAATCAGCGGGCACCTGGAATTCTTCCAGCATCTTGGTGTAAGCGCTCAGAGAAATGGGGGTGAATTCGATCTGACGGCCTGTCGCTTGGGCTATTTCGGCAACGACCTCCTGGAAAGTCCAGGTTTTGGGGCCTGTCAGTTCATATATCTGACCATTGTGCTCGTCGTTCAGGAGCACTTCCACTGCGACGTCCGCGATGTCATCCGTATCGACATAAGGTACTTTGGCGTGGGCTTGTGGCAAAGCTACATGGCCGGCCAGAATGGGGTCGAGGAAAAAGGACTCACTGAAATTCTGATTGAACCAGCTGGCACGGATAATGGTGTGATCCAGGGGCGAATTGATAAGGACTTGTTCGCAGAGTCCGGCCTCTTTTTCTCCTTTTCCCGAAAGCAGAACCATTTTCCTGACACCACTTTTCACGGCTTGTTTGGTGAGTGCTTCAATCGCATCCAAAGCACCCGGCACCGCCAGGTCCGGTTGAAAGGTAACGTACACTTTGTCCATGCCTGCCAGTGCGGCCGGCCAGGTCTCCGGATTCTCCCAATCGAAAGGCGGGTCTTCCCGGCGTGATCCGATGCTGACATTTTGCTGCAAATCTTGCAAACGTTGTACGACTTTACGACCGGTTTTACCGGTGCCACCGATGACTAAAATGTTGTTTTTCATTGTACTGTGATTTTAAGGTTATGTACCGGTCCAGCGGATTCTTTGTCTGCTAAAAATTACTTGCGGACGGGACGGATAGGTGGCCATGCCGGACATGAAACCTGCCTTATCCGCAGCAACTGCAGCAGATAGCACCACACTGAACAGATAAAAATGATTGATTACTAACTCATGTTACGCAAGAAATGCGGAGCAGCATAGACCTCGCCTTTTGAAACGTCCCAATGTGCTCCTCCA
>JBFIJS010000743.1:0-2593 GCA_041600595.1 Saprospiraceae bacterium
CTGAGCCCGGCCAGGCATAAAGCCTGCTTCCGGAATATGACAGGTCGAACAGGAGTAACTGCCTTTGGCTTCACTGTAGAGAGGATCCAATGCCAAACCTGTTTCAAAAAAGAGCATGCGACCGAGTTCGACTTTTAATTCCGACAGCGGATTGTTTGGATCAGTGGGAATAGTGTTAAACTCGTCGGCAGAAGGAAGGATAAAATGGTCTATGGACCCGGTTGGTGATGCCCTTCGGACAGCAGCCTTTAAATTGACATCAAGCGGATCTGTTAACTCATCAGAGGAGCAGCCAAAAAAAATGACCAACAATGTAAATGTTAGAGCTACATACTTTTTCATTGTAAAGTATCTTATGTTATGGGATTTGACTTAAAATGTTTCTAAAACTGAATTTCCCCTGATCAAGCGGGGGCTTCCTAACAGAGAAATTAGTGTGTAACCGGAAAGTTAGGATAAGGTTGGTGTGTTCGTCCAACCCATGTGCAAAAATAATGCAGGATTTCATTTTTTCTAATGATATTCATCAATCTTTCTGAATAAGTCCGCAAAGTTTGGATGTTGCCTGACATAATTACCGGAACTTGGTTTGATTTTTTAACTGTTTCCGGGACGGGACCATCTTTTGTTATCCAAAGCTTGGTACTTCAACGCAAAAAGCTAAATTTGGGACTTGGAGCTTTTGCATTCATACTCAGCGACTTGCGAACAGTTGACCGGGTAGGCCAAAAAAAATGAAAACACGAGAAAGACCAAAAAATCCTTATTTATGAGGCAAAATCAATCGCCGTCAGTTTATTCCATTTTCAATAATGCGCTGCCCTATTACCTCGATCGTATAGATCTGGCCATGTTGTCGGGAGAGGGCCTTTCTTTTGCATCCAGATTTCTCCGATCCTTGTTAAGCGGAGAGGTCAATGAGCAGTTCGATGCCTCGGAATTAAGCTCCGAAAAGGTCAGCCACCTGTTTTTTGAGGCGAAAAATCTGAGTAAAACACTGGGAGCCAGGACCCTGGGGTTTGGGTATCCGCTGGTGATCGATACCTACGAGGGGGAACTGATGGTCGCTCCTTTGTTCGTCTGGCAAATCTCACTGGAGCCGGCCCAGACAAAAGAGGATGCCTGGGTACTGAAATATGATGAAGGCAACACCGTACTGCCTAATTATCAGTTGATCCGGTACTTTAAAGAAAAGTTTGACTTCGATCTGAAAGCTGAACTGGAAGGGGCCATTGAAAACGAGGGTTTGACCGAAGGAATGCTGGAAAAAACATGCCTGAGGTTAGCCGATCGATTTCAGTTTACCTCTATTGTGGGTGAAGGTAACATTTTAGAAGCACCTGGCATCAATGAAATTGGAGATTTTACCAATGGGGCAGTGCACTGGTCAGGCGTTTTAGCGATCTACCCACCTCAATATCAAAAAATAAAAACCCTGACCAATAAACCGGAAGACATTTTTGTGCCCGGGGAGGATATTGCTGAACCCGACCCCTTTGTTTTCCCATACCTCGCTGCCGATCCGGAACAAGTATCTGCGCTGGAAAATCTTTTGGTAAAAAAAGTATCGGTCGTTGAGGGAATCGACACTTTGGGCAAAGGCCAGACATTGACCAACTTGTTGTTAGCGGCCCTGATGCAGGGCAAAAAATGCCTCGTTGTATCAGAACGTGCTCCTGCCTTGAAGAAAAATCAGCACCTGTTGGCTAAAACCGGACTTCACCAGTTAAATTTCCTGTTAACGGACATCCTGAACGACCGGGACCAAATGCTGGAATTGCTCAAATTGGCTGCAAAAGGCGTTGGCCGCTCCATCGAATTAAACAAACAGGACTTTCAGTTTAAGAAAAACAAATATATCCGGGAAAAACACCGACTGGATCAGGCTTACCAGGCTACAGTCAGAAAAGTTTTTGGCGACCATACATGGACGGATACCGTTGGACTGTTTTTGCGGAGCAATACCATTGAAGGCAAAGAGTTGTTGGGCAGCCACCTCCAGCGAACTGACTTCAGGTTTGACAAAGCAGAACATGAGGAATTGAAGCAGGGGGTGGAAAAATGCTATCCGTTATTTCAAAAAATTAAAACCCTCAATCATCCGCTGAGCAATTTAAATGACCGGGTTTTTCAACAAGTTACTCCGGAGGACGGGAAAGCATACGTTGTTGACCAGTTAGGGATATTTTTAGAAAAAGCGAGAAAACTCCACCATCGCTATATTTCCGAAATAGAGAGCTATAAAAACAGACTGCGACAACATTATCAGGGATACATCGCAGAGATCGACGGTTTGTACAGAAAGTTGGATGAAAAAATCCTGGATTATAAGGATCAGTTGGGGGAGGATTTCCTCGAAGCCGGTCCCGGCACTTTCAACTTTCCGTTGTTTTTTTCCAAAAAAAAGAAAAGGATCGTCGCTGCCCAGAACGACGTGGCGAAAAGCTACCAGGCCTTAAGCAGGGCGTTTTCGGAAAAGCCATACTTTGAGTTCGTGTTCGGTTCGGCTAAAGAAGGCATGTTGATCGCCGAAGTGATGGAAAACATGTCCGAGTTCGACGCTGCTTATGCATTTTGGCGAAACAAGCTCGAC
>JBFIJS010000744.1:0-2592 GCA_041600595.1 Saprospiraceae bacterium
GGTGCAAACGATCCTAAATCCACCACAAACCCTTTGATCTTTTTGTTTTTCTGCAAATTAACTTCGTAAACTTTGGCTTCCTCTTTGGTTGGAAATGCCCCCAGGATAACCTTATAAACCATGTCATCCCCTTTGCCTTTTTCGACATTCACCAGGATGTTGCTAAACCAGTCGCCCTGCAGTTCTGCAATTTTTTTGAACAGCGCATTTTGGCTGGTCAATGCAGCTACCTGCACTCCAAAACCTTTGGCTTCAGGCCTTTTCAGCTCAATTTCAAACAGGCCCAGTTGCGTATAGTTATCTCCTTTTACCAGGACCGAATTGGAAGCGGGTTTGGCAACAGGTGCGGTGACAGGGGTAGCCAGAGTGGGTTTCTCATTGACTTTTGCTTTGGTCTTATCGGCAGGTTTGGCAGCCACGACCGGCTCCGTTTTAGGGGCGGCAGGTTTGGGGTCTTCCTTTTTTTCAATTTTGGCTTCTGGCTGTTCGGCCGAAGTAGGTGTAACGGGTTTGGTGGTAGTGACCACATCTGTGGAAGCAGGTTTTTCCTCCACAATTTCCACTTTGACCCGGGTCGCACCGTCTTTAATCAGGTCGATCCGGTTGGCACCCTCTCTGGAGAGCTCAATGATACGACCGCTGATAAAAGGTCCGCGGTCGTTGATCCGGACCGTAACGGTTTTATCATTATCCAGCCGGGTTACTTTTACCATTGTCCCGAAGGGCAGGGTTTTGTGGGCCGCCGTCAATTTGGCTTTGTCGTAGAGTTCGCCGCTGGCGGTCGGTTTTCCGTGAAAAAGATCAGAGTAGTAGGAAGCGATCCCAAATTCATCATTTTGGGCAAATAAGCCTGAGGTTAAAAAAATGTTGAACAGGATAAATTTGAAGGTACTTTTCATGGTCAGTAAGTTTAGTATTAATGGTGAATGTTGAAAGGTGAATAAAGACGCTGAATAACTAATAATTCTGCATTCGCCGCCCGTTATTGACCATCATTCGGTGATGTTTTTGGTTCTTAACTGAATTGTAAACGTTCAAAATTAAGGTATAAGTGCTTAAACCTCAACGGCAAAGGAACTGCTTTTCTCTCATAAACCCACAAAGAAAATCATGCCTTATTAATCGCTGAAAAGATTTGGGCACAAAACGCCGGACCGGGAAAGCGGCTTCTTTTTTCGTGCCCGCTAACACCCCGAAATGTTTTTTTGAAGAAAAAAACAAGGAAAGGAGCCACAGTCCGTTTGGAAAATGCGGGCTACCCGGAACCGGACGGATTAAAACTTTCACCGGAGTTAATTGTACTTTTGCAGTAGATTTTACCGGCCAGGAATGGCCAACATTCAATAGCTAATAGAAAATGAGTAAAAAAGGAAGAGTATTGGTCGCCATGAGCGGCGGCATTGATAGTACCGTAACGGCCATGCTGATGCATGAGCAAGGGTACGAAGTGGTAGGCGTTACGATGAAAACCTGGGATTACGCCTCCTCGGGCGGCTCCAAAAAGGAGACTGGCTGCTGTAGCCTCGACTCAATCAATGATGCCCGTCAGGTGGCAGTGGATATGGGGTTCCATCATTTTATCGTAGATATCCGGGAAGAGTTTGGTGACTATGTGATCGACAATTTTGTGGATGAATACATGGCGGGCCGCACCCCAAATCCCTGTGTGCTCTGCAACACCCATATCAAATGGAGTGCCCTGCTGAAAAGGGCGGACATGTTGGATTGCGAGTTCATTGCCACGGGGCATTACGCCATCATTGACGAGAAGGATGGCCGGAAATTCATCAAAAAAGCAGTTGACCGGAACAAGGATCAGTCGTATGTACTGTGGGGACTGACGCAGGAATGCCTGCAACGTAGTCATTTCCCGTTAGGGGAATACACCAAACCACAAGTGCGCCAGCTGGCTTACGACCGGGGCTATTCAGAATTATCCAAGAAAAGCGAGAGCTACGAAATTTGTTTCGTGCCCGATAATGATTACCGCAGTTTCCTCCGCCGCCGCGTGGATGGACTGGAGGAGCGGGTAGCCGGCGGAACGTTTATCAATACCCGGGGGGAAATCCTTGGCCAACACGATGGTTATCCTTTTTATACCATCGGCCAGCGAAAAGGCCTGGGTATCGCATTTGGTGAACCGATGTACGTGACGGAGATCCGTCCCGAAACGAATGTGGTCGTTTTGGGAAAAGAGGAAGAACTGATCAAAAACGGTATGAAAGTGACCAAAGTCAACTCGATGAAATACGATCAGATTCCGGAGGGCATGGAAGCCGTCACCAAAGTGCGCTACCGCGACAACGGTACCTACAGCACCCTGCACAATGTGGGCCCGGAAGTAGAGGTACGCTTTTTGGCCAACGTAAAAGGTATTGCCCCCGGACAGTCTGCCGTGTTTTACGATGGCGATGATGTGATCGGGGGTGGTATCATCAGCAGGTAGTCTGGACAGGCAACTGGTTGGAGCTGCCGGGCCATTAAAATGGCCCTGCTTTCATTTACATTTTGATCATTCTTTTAGTCATGCGCCCATATCAGCTTTTTCTTCTGTTCTTATTATTCCTGCTCTCCTGCCGGACGGTGGAGGAC
>JBFIJS010000745.1:0-2589 GCA_041600595.1 Saprospiraceae bacterium
CGGTGGCAATTCAGCACCGGGACCAAAGGAGATTTTGAATACCTCGTTCGCTTACTCAAACCAAAAACAGCCCGCCCGGAATTGGGTCGGCGCGATATGGATGCTCAATTGCCCGGTGCGAACCTGCCACTTTGGCAAGAAGCACCCGGACTACCTGCGGGACAGCACACAGAGGGAATTTTCAAATTAGGGGGAGCGCTTCGTGCCCCGCTGTCGTGGGCCGATTTTGAAAAAATCAAAAAATATGAGTTGTGGTCGGAGGTGTCCTACCCGGATTTCCACCCTTTCCAGAAAAATATGGCCAGATTGCTCAATCTGGAAGATGACTACAAGGCCAAGTCTGCCCAGTTAGCCAATCAGGACAGTGGCCTTTTTGCGGATCCTCCAGCCAATTCCGATGATCCGGAAGACCTCGACCCCGTTATCACTCCTCCGATATATGGTCGTTGGCACGCCAAGGTGTCAAGGTTGCTGAAGGATTTGGAAAACAATGATGTGCCGAATGCCCAAAACTGGATCCACGAACTAAACCTCGACCCGCGCTTCCGCGCCGCCAGTGGCTTTGGTACCAGGGTGGTTCAGGAAAACCAGGAGGACTACATGTTTGATGCCTGGAAACAAATTGGGGATGTGCTCAAAGCAAACCAAACCATTCGGCAGGGACAAGTTTCGATGGCTGTTTCCTCGCGCTGGTATGAGCGCCACCTGAAAGTGGCGGAAGCAGCAAGGCCCCAGCAATTTTTATTGATGACTGCCCCCGTGCAGCGGCGGGTCATTCATCAGGGCCTGACTATTTCGCATACCATGAAAACCTCCACCGTGGCCCCGGCGATCGTTTCACCCCAGATGCGCCGGATCATTCGACCGAGAGGAAAGTTTTTACGAAAATTGGGATTGGCGCAGGGAGATGCCGTTGCGACTTTGCTTGACCGTATCAATACCGGTGAAATCGTGACGGCCCCGCCAAAAGTACCAGGAGGCAGCACCCCCGTATTAGCAGATGTTGGCCGCGTGATCGAAGGGGAAAACCAGGTGCCGGACTGGGTGAAAAATATGTTGGAAAAATATTCCAATTTGAAATGGATCATCTTGATCGTCGCACTGATTTTGGCGCTGCTGCTGTTCCTCATTTTACCAGCATTCGGAGTCGGTGTGACGGCTGCGCTTGTTGTCGCTGCAATTGGCATTTACATTTTTCGCTTGTTGTCCGGCTGGGCAAATGCACTGGAAAAAACGGAATATGTAAACCCCGAAAAGCTGGAGCCGGAACAAGTGGAAGCGATTCCCCCGAGGCCCGATTTCCGGATCACTCAACCGGGTGAGGATTTCCAACCTGCCACAGGTACGACGGAAAGTGAGGAAGGGAAAAATTTCCGAACCAGCCTGCTCGACCTGGTCATTTTTAATCAGGAAAACGAAGAAGCGTCGTTTGTGCCCGCTCCGGTTCAGTTGAATTTACCCGCTATCCGGGCAGATATTCTGGATAAAATACATCCGGCTCGTACGATACCGCCCCGTGTGCTGGGTAATATCCGTCTGCCGGCCTGGATCGTTGTTCAATTGGCCGAATTTTTTGAACCCGTCATGGCCTATCCCAAACTGGATTATCCCATGTACAAACCGTTGGCCGACATTTCTTCGGATCTGTTCCTTCCGAACATTCATTTAATTGAAAACAACACCATCTCACTGCTCAAGACCAATCAAAAATTCATTGAATCCTACATGGTAGGACTGAACCATGAATTTGCGAGAGAATTGTTGTGGCGTGAATATCCTACCGACCAGCGAGGCAGCAGCTTTCGGCAGTTCTGGGATGTGTCCACGGTACTGAAGCCAACTGTTTTCCCGGAACCCAAAAAAGATAATGAACAAAAATGGCGGGACGGGCTGTACGATATCCCGGAACTACACAAGTGGCCTCGTGCCAGTAAGCTGGGTGAACACGACAACCGGGAAGTGCCGGGCAAACCACAAGAAGAAGAAGTGGTGCTGGTTGTCAGGGGGGAGCTGTTGAAAAAATATCCCACTGCTGTCATTTATGCCCACAAAGCGGAATGGGCTGAAAAGGAAGATGGCTCCATAGATAAAAACAAAATCCGCAAGCTTGTACCCTTGTCCGAGGCGGATGAAGCCGACCTCGAAGACGGCCAGGTAGATCCCGGCAATGCCAAAATCAAGACGCCGCTCTACAGCGCCAAGATCGCCCCGGACATTTACTTCTTTGGGTTCGATCTGACGGTTGAAGAAGTACAGGGAGCACTGGGCACCGAAGAGGATGCGGCTTCCAGGCCCGGTTGGTTTTTTATCATCAAGGAAAGGCCCGGAGAGCCCCGCTTCGGGTTGGATATTGATAAAACAGCCGTGAAAAACAGTTGGAATGACTTCTCCTGGGAAGATGTGACCATCGTGGATGGCATCCTCGATGTGGGAGGAAGTGCCCCAACGGTGAACCTGGTGGCGCCGACGCAGGAACCAGGCGAGGACGATGAATCCTTTGACACGAGAACGGATCAATTCAACGAAGACAAAAACATGAGTTGGAGTGCAAATACCAATGCGGCGGAATTGGCTTATATCCTTTATCAG
>JBFIJS010000746.1:0-2577 GCA_041600595.1 Saprospiraceae bacterium
CGCCGAAGCGGTCCGAGAACAAGTACCTGAGGTTGAGCAAATCTGCCGCCTGTGGAACGTACAGGATGCCGTGTTGAGCCACAGCGACAAAAAATTTGGCGTGGAAGGATTTTACCTCGCCGACCGGGAATTTTTTACCCTGTTCAACTTCCCGTTTTTACACGGTGATGCCGAAACGGCTTTCGACCAACCTTCGAACATCGTGCTGACGGCCCGCCTCGCCGAGCTTATTTTTGGCACCACCGACGTGATCGGACAGCCGCTCGTTGGCAATGGCGTTTTCCCGCTCACGGTGAGCGGCGTGCTAACCGATGCGCCCTCCAATTCTCACCTGCGCTTCGAAGCGTTGCTGCCATTCCGGGCAAATGCCGGGACTATTATTGGCGAGTGGGCTAACACCTGGACCTCCTTCAATTTTGATACCTACGTACTGCTCCGCCCCGGCGTGGAGGTGGCTACCGTGGCCAAAAAACTGAGCGCTACTTTTCCGCCAAAAGAGGATTTCCAGCGGGAAAATGCCACTTTCACCCTGCAACCTTTACGAGACGTTTACCTCCACTCCGACCACGTTCAATACAGCAGTGCTCCACAGGGCAACCTGTCGAATATCCGGCTGGTCGGGCTGGTAGGCTTGCTCATCTTACTCATCGCCTGTATCAATTATGTAAACCTGAGCACTGCCCGTTCGGCCCACCGTGCAAAGGCCGTCGGGGTGCGGAAAATCGTGGGAGCGAGCCGGGCGGCACTCTTTGGACAATTCCTCACGGAGGCAGCGGTGTTGATCGGGCTGGCCAGCATTTTAGCCGTGGCTATTGCCAATATGAGCCTCGGCTGGTTGGAGGAAATAACGGGTAAACACCTGACTGTCAGCCAACTGATGACCCCGGCAACAGGATGGATTATGCTCGGAACGGCGCTCTTGGCCATCCTCATGGCGGGCATCCAACCAGCCTTGCAGCTCTCCCGTTTCCGCCCCCTGGAAACGTTGCGGGGCAGTGGACTCACCGATAGCCCAGACCAAAATAGTCTTCGCAAAATACTGGTAACCAGCCAGTTCGCCTGCTCGGGAGCGCTCATCATCGGCACCTTTGTCATGCTGGCGCAAATGGATTTTGTAAAAAAAGAAAAACTCGGCTACGACCGGGAGCACATCTTCTCCTTTACCATCGACGAGGCCGACCCGCCGCAAGTCATCGAGGCGTTGCGGAGGCAGCCAGGGGTGCTCGCTGCCACTGCCAGTAACCACCTCATCACCAACATTGCCAGCCAGTATCGTGGTTTCGATTTCGAGGGAAAAACCCCCAACTCCGACCCCATCATCCGTCTCATCAATCCGGAGGGAGACTTCCGTGAGGTATTCGGTTTGGAACTGGTGGCAGGCCGTTGGTTCCGCCCCGGCAACGAAGCCAACGACGGTTACCTGCTTAACGAAGCGGCGGTGAAATCCTTCGGTTGGGAGGGTCCCCCCGTCGGCAAATGGGTGGTGTTCAACGACCGGCGGGCCCCTGTCATTGGGGTGGTAAAAAACTTCCACTACCGCTCATTGCACCACGAAATTGAGCCGCTCATTTTTGCCCAAGACCCTGCCTGGCTACGACAGGTTTACGTGAAAACGACCGGGGAAAATGCCGCTCAGGCCATTGCTTCGGCCAGACAGGTGTACGACCAGTTCGAACCGGCAGGACTATTCATTCACCACTTCCTCGACGAATCCTACGAGCGGTTGTACGAGTCTGAAACCCGCAGCGGGCGACTGTTTTCGTTTTTTGCGGCCCTGGCTATTTTCATCTCCTGCCTGGGCATTCTCGGCCTGGCCACTTACTCGGCCGAGCGACGGGCGAAGGAGATCGGCATCCGCAAAATATTGGGGGCGAGCCTGACGGGTATCGTTGGCCTGTTGTCAAAAGATTTTTTGAAACCGGTACTCATTGCCATGCTGATCGCCTCTCCGATAGCCTGGTATTTCATGCAGGACTGGCTGCAAAATTTTGCTTATCACATTGAGCTGGGTTGGTGGATATTTGTCCTGGCAGGGGCGGTGGTGCTGGTCATTGCTTTGCTGACCGTCAGCTTCCAAAGCGTACGGGCGGCGGTAGCGAACCCGGTGGAGTCACTGCGTTCGGAGTGACGACATTCCGGCCACTGCATCGGGATGAAAAGTTTGTGGAGCAAATGAAACGGCCACTGGCTTTTCGCCATTCCCATTTTTATAAAACCCGGCCAAAGGCCAAATACTAACAGAAAAGACCCAACCATGCTACAAAACTATTTTAAGCTCGCCTACCGGAATTTGTTGGCCAATAAAGTCGTCAGCAGTATCAACATCATTGGGCTAAGCATCGCTATCGGCTGTTGCATCACCGTGTTTTTGTTTTTGAAAAATCACTTCACGATGGACCATTTCCACGAGCGTGCTGACCACATTTACATAGCAGAGTATATAGTCGAAAACCCCAACGGCGAACAGGTTTTTGGCAATTCGCCGATGCCTCTCGGCCCGGCGCTGGCCGAAATTTTCCCGCAGGTGGAGCGCAGTGTCCGGGTAGAACTGGAGGGCGTAAAAACGTACGTTGCCGA
>JBFIJS010000747.1:0-2566 GCA_041600595.1 Saprospiraceae bacterium
GACCTGACCCAGCAGCCTAAAGTATTGCCAATTGGCGGGGCCCCGGGGCAGCTCCGTTGGTGGCTGGCCGCTGCCGCGTTCTTGTTACTGTTGGTTGGTCAGAGTATTTATTTTCATCACGAAAAAAAGAGTCTGACTGAAATCATTCATCAACAAGCCGAAAAAATCGAGACCCTGGAACGGGAATTGGCCAGAAAAGCCCCGGCTAATACCGATCCTTCTACGACTATTCCCGACAACTCAGATAACATTTCCGAAGACCGTTCCTCTCATACGGCCAAAGTTCCCGCGCAGGTTCCATTATCAGAAACCGGCAGCCGGTACCAGGCAACCGCTAAGGTCAAAAAGGAATTTCCAGTTAACGGAGCGGCCGTTTCACCACCAATTAACACCCCGGTTGAGAACCTCCAAGTGTCCGAATACACTGAAGAGCCTCCAGCCGTCACCGCCGCCCAATCTTTCACCGACAACTCCACCAACCACGACCCAAACCACCAACGATCATCTTCAGATGTGCCCGGCACACTTGAATCGATTGGCTTATTCAGCCTGCAGCCGCCGGCGCCAAAAATTGCCTTACCGGTCACCGGCGTCAATCCAGCCCCCACCCAAAATCAGGGGCGTTTCTCCATTGGTGCACACCACACACTTTTGGCTACCAGTGAAAAAATGGCCCGCGTCATTCAGCGCCCGATGGGCCCCAACAACCGGGTCTTTAACAACACCAGAGCCATGACCGGCACGACCAGGCTGACAGGAGTCAGCGCTCAGTACCAAAGCAAAAACAACTGGCTGCTGGAATCCGGCCTCAGTTACCGGCAGACCAGCTTATCCACTGAGCACCGTGCCTTACTGCGTTTTATGGACCGGCGCAACAACGGCAACAACGCGCCATTCGATTTTGAATATGCCCTGAATACCCCTTCCGGCTCCGTCGATATAACCGTGCGAGCCGACCAAACAGACCCGACAGAAACCATCGATGAATTTGAAAATATTGCTATTGCCGTAAATATGGAACAGACCTTCGACTACCTGAGTATTCCGTTTTCGGCAGGCTACCAGTTTGGCCGGGGCCGGCTCCGGGCGCAGCTAACTTCCGGACTGCTGTTTAATTTTCTAACCCGGCATTCAATTGATATTTCGGGAACAATCATTAACGCTAATTTGCAAAGCAGGCAAATCACGCACCACCGCAGCAGTGGCAACGGGTCAAAAAATACGACTGTTGATTTCCTGTCCGCTATTGGTGTGAACTACCAGTTAAATCACAATTTGCGCGCCCAAATATCGCCCACCATGCTGATCCCTCTCAGCGACCGCCACAATGATCCTTACATTAAAACAACCGGCTTTTCCGCGGGAGTGGATGTTGGCCTTTATTTGAATTTTTAAAATAAAAGCAATGCCAAAAAAAAATGAATAGCCCAAGCCGAAAGGAAAGGCATATACCCGAATGAATCCAGTAAAGAAAGTTTAATGCTCACAATTTTTTATTACACACTCATAAGGCCTGTTTAAACTGAGCATATTTTATTTTTAAAAAAATAATCTCAAAAGCATGCAACCAATTTTTACCCATTTGTACCTAATAAGATAACAACCTGCAAAAAACCAAACTACTATTCTGATATTGAAGTGGCATGTCACAATTATCATTAATTCCTTTTCAGTATAGCAACAACATGAATGGCTGGGAAAAATAAAAAAGCCCTGGTCATTCCGATTCTAAAAAAAACTATCTCTTAACTTAAAAAAGAACAACAATGAAAAAATTAATTTTTGGTTTATTAATCGCCAGCACTATGGGTTTGTTTTTTGCCTGCAATGAAGGCAACGATTTGCTGCAGGACGAGGAGCTCATCATGCAAATCATGAACGCCACCGACAAACAAGCCGTCAGCCAAACAGAAATGACTGAAGAAATGCAATCCTACATGGAAAGGGAATATGCATTTTATTTAACAGAGGAAGCTTTCCACGTACCGGGAAAAGGATATGAGCTACAGCTCGAAACAGGCATCAATGTTTATTTCAACGAAGGCAACCGTTGCCTCGGCGACCGCCCTCATCCCAACCCCCGTTTCCGTTGCCTCCGGGGCGACTCGGTCGGCGTTGCGGACCTGCCACAGGAGGTTGTGGATTTTATCACCGACAACGTGCCCGGCGAAACGATCGAAGTAGCGGTACTCAAACCTTTCGGCCTCTATGCAGTGGGCCTTTCCAACGGAGCCGTATTAATGTTTGATGAAAATGGTGAGTTCCTTACCCGCTGCGGACGTTGGAACGGGCCCGGCCACCCAGGCCGCCGGTGTATGCGGGGCCAGGAGGTTGCCACATCAGACCTGCCACAAGGCATCATTGACTATGTGGATGCAAACCACACCGGTGAGACAATTGACCTCGCCACCACCAAACCGAATGGCATTTTTGCGATTAAAGTTTCTGACGGGTCCATCCTGCTTTTCGATGCTGATGGCCTTTTTCTGCGGGAATGCCGGGGTTGATCATACATAATCAGTCAGCGAAAATTTTGGAAATATTTTAGTACTGTGTAATTTAAGTA
>JBFIJS010000748.1:0-2566 GCA_041600595.1 Saprospiraceae bacterium
GGGCTCTTTCCCCTCCGGACAATACGATGACCTTCTTATCATGATCTTCGCCGCTGAAGAGGAATGCTCCCAGTATGTTGCGGAGCTTGGTACGCATTTCCGGTGGCGAATGGTCTTCCATCGTTTCCAGCAGGGTCTTTTTGGGATCCAGGGTCTCTGCCTGGTTTTGGGCGTAGTAACCGATGTGGACGTTGTGACCGATTTTGATCTCTCCGCTGGTAGCCTTGAGTTTGTCCACGATCATTTTCGCCAGGGTGGTTTTACCCTGGCCGTTTTGCCCTACGAAAGCGACCCGGTCGCCCCGATCAAGTTTGATATCGACGCCATTCAGCACCATCAGATCGCCGTACTTTTTCACGATATTTTTCCCTTCCAGGGCCACGACACCGGAACGGGGTGGCTCGGGAAAACGAATCAGCATGGCGGCGGTGTCCTCGTCCTCGATTTCGATCCGTTCGATTTTATCCAGTTGCTTTTGCATGGACTGAGCCATGCTGGTTTTGGTAGCTTTGGCCATGAAACGCTTGATCGTGCGTTCTTTTTCTGCGATGACTTTTTGTTGATTGTCAAAAGCGGCCATCATTTTTTCCCGGCGCTCTTTCCGCAGCTCGATGTATTTGCTGTAATTAGCCTTGTATTCGTAGGCTTTTCCCAATTCGATTTCGACTGTTCGCTTGGTGACGTTATCGAGAAAAGTTTTATCGTGGGAAATGACAACGATCGCTCCTTCATAGGTCTGCAACCATTCCTCCAGCCAAATGATAGATTCAATATCCAAGTGGTTGGTAGGCTCATCCAGCAGGAGATAGCTGGGTTTCGACAACAGCATTTTGGCTAATTCAATACGCATCTGCCAGCCTCCGCTAAACTCGTCGGTAAGCCGGGTGAAGTCTGTTTGTTTAAAACCCAGCCCTTTTAGGATTTTTTCGGCCTCTGCCTGCATATTTCCTCCGCCAACCAGGTGAAAACGGTGGTCGAGGTCGCCCATTTCATTGAGCAAATGCATGTAAGCGTCGCTCTCGTAATCGGTCCGCACTTCCAGCTCTTTATGGATTTCAGCCAGACGTTGCTCCATGCGCTTTGCCTCTTCGAAGGCCGTCATGGTTTCCTCCATCACCGTTTTCCCTTTGGGAATATTCATTTCCTGATGCAAAAAACCAAGTGTCGATTCCGTCGGACGGGTCACTGTTCCTTCGTCGGGGTTTATCATTCCCGAAATCACTTTGAGAAAAGTTGACTTCCCGGCGCCATTGCGGCCCACCAGACCAACACGGTCCTTATCACCAATGACCACTGTAATACGGTCCATGAGAATGCGATCACCGTACTGAATATAAATATTTGCAGCTGTTAACATGTTGATTTCATAATTTGAGGCGCAAATGTAGGAAAGACGACGTACGCTTATCGTTTCACGGGATGCGGATTTTTTGCCAAAATGGAAAAATCGTCTGTTTACAGCCAACCAAAATCCATCCATTTTTAGCGTATTGGTTCGTTGAAATCAGCTCATCGCCCGATTGCCAGACGGAGGATATAAACTTTATTTTGAAATATCCTTATTTCATAATCTAATATTTGGCAAATACTTCTATTTTGCGCCGATTATCAAAACAATGGCAATTTGCCCAAACCAACGAAGAAAGAAAGACAAATGGTAATAGGAATTCTCAAAGAAGATTCAAACGAAAGGCGGGTGGCAGTCTCGCCTGATACCATCGCTGCCATCCTGAAATTGGGTATCAAAGAAATCTTGGTGGAAAAAGATGCAGGCACCGCTGCCAGCTACAGCGACCAGGCCTATCAGGATGCCGGAGCAACGGTCGCCAGCCGGGCCGATGTTTTACAAAAGTCCAACCTGATAGCGTGTATCAATGGCATCAGTCACCAGGAAATTGGTGGCCTTTCTGCCGGCCAGATGCTGCTGGGCCAATTCAATCCATTGACCAACCGGGAAATACTCGAACCGCTCAATGCCAACAAGGTCACTGCCTTCAGCCTCGATATGCTGCCGCGGACGACACGTGCCCAGGCCATGGATGTGCTGTCATCGATGGCAACCGCTGCCGGTTACAAAGCGGTACTGACTGCCGCTAATCACCTGCCCAGTTTCTTCCCGATGTTCATGACTGCCGCCGGGACCATCAAACCCGCCAAAGTGCTGATTATCGGCGCCGGGGTTGCCGGGTTGCAGGCAATTGCAACTGCCCGTCGATTGGGAGCCGTGGTAGAGGCTTTTGACGTCCGAACAGCCGCCAAGGAAGAAGTACTCAGCTTAGGGGCCAAGTTTGTGGACGTGGAAGGCGCAGCAGAGAGTGCAGCCGCCGGGGGTTACGCTATTCAACAATCGGAAGAATACCTGAAAAAACAAGCCCAGGCCGTACACGATCATGCGAAAACAGCCGACGTCATCATCTGCACCGCTCAGATCCCCGGGCGGCAAGCCCCCCGGATCGTCCATAAAGCCACGGTGGAAGAGATGAAAAAAGGGGCAGTTATTGTCGACCTGGCTGCCTCCTCCGGCGGCAACTGCGAAGTCACAGAAAACGGCAAAACCATTAATTAC
>JBFIJS010000749.1:0-2559 GCA_041600595.1 Saprospiraceae bacterium
AGTCGGGCTTCTCCGCCAGCAGTTTATCGTCGGTCTGGATGTTCCTTCCGACGTAGCCAAAGCCAAGCAGTTGATCCTGGCCTACCTGGCCGAACAACCGGAGATTTTGAAAAAACCAGCTCCGAACGTTTTGGCAGCCGACATTGGGGAGTTCACCATCAACATTCAGGTACTCTTTTGGGTCGATGTTTTAAAGGGAAAAAACGAAACGCCGTCTTATCTGGGGTTTACGATCCGCAGTAAAATCATTCACGAAGTGAAGGACCTGTTGCTCGCCAATGGCTTCAATCTGCCATCGCAGGTATTGGAGCACAAGTTGTACAAAGAGCCGATCGATCTGGTTGTCAAACGATCGCCGGAAGAGCAGCCGCCTGTTTGAAAAAAAGTGATGTGGAGGCGTATCCCGCAGAAAAATTTAAAAGTGATTGAAAATAAGTAGACTGTGTAAAGAGGCTTAGTACCGTGTAATTTAAGTATGTTTAAAAAATGCGGAACAGGAAAAGTCGCTCTTTTGGCAACACCCGGAAAGCCTGCCTCAAGGGATTTTAGGGAGTATTCACAATGAAAATACGCAGCGGTTATTTACATTGCACTTGATTCACTCTTTTCATCATCAGCTTCAACCGGATGTCCCGACCACAGTTTGTCCAAAAAGCGACCTCCCTGTTTTTCAAAAAAAGGAACGGGGTCGATGCCAAAACGAGCCTGAAAAAATTTGGCACGTTCGGAGGTGTGTTCACCCCTACCCTCCTGACCATTTTGGGAGTCATCATGTACCTGCGCCTCGGCTGGGTCGTCGGCAATGCCGGACTGCTTGGCGCCTGGCTCATCATCATTGTTTCCTTTTTTATTACCACTTTCACGGCCCTGTCGATGTCGTCCATCACCACGAATATACGGATCGGGGCCGGGGGTGCCTATGCCATTATTTCGCAGGCATTGGGACTGGAAGTAGGCGGCAGCCTGGGCATACCGAGGTATGTGTCGCAGGGGCTGGCAGTGACGATGTATATCTTTGGATTCCGCGAAGGCTGGCTGTCTATTTTTCCTGCCCACTCTGCTTTTTTAGTAGATCTTATCGTTTTTCTGGTGCTCTTTGGCATCGCTTACAAGAGTGCTGATTTAGCCATCAAAACGCAGTACCTTATCATGGGCGTGATTTTTCTGTCTTTCATTTCCATTGCCCTGGCGGCGGCTTACGGGGGCATGCAATATAGTTCAGAGGAGGTAATAAAATGGGGTACTTTCAGCGGAGTAGGCAAGACGACCGACACGGAATTCTGGGTGGTATTTGCCGTATTTTTTCCGGCTGCGACCGGCATTATGGCCGGCGCCAACATGTCCGGCGAATTAAAAGACCCGCGCCAAAGCATTCCATCGGGTACACTATGGGCCATTGGGGTCAGCTTCCTTATTTATATGATACTGGCTTATTGGATTGCCCGGAGCGCCACCGAAGAAGAGTTGCTGACGGATTACAACGTGATGATCGGCAAGTCATTTTTCCCGCCATTGGTCATTGCGGGCGTTCTGGGGGCCACGTTCTCTTCTGCCCTGGCCTCTATCGTCGGTTCGTCCCGCATCCTGTTTGCCATGGGCCAGCACCGGGTGCTGCCGCAGGGGAAGTGGCTGGAATTCCAGGATCTCAGCGGACAGCCTCGGAACGCCATGATTGTGACCGGCGTCATGATATTTTTAACCATGCTGATGCGCGATCTCAACGTGGTGGCGCCGCTTGTAACCATGTTTTTCCTGATTACCTATGCCATGCTCAATGTCGTGGTCATCATTGAGCAGCAACTGGGGCTGATCAGTTTCCGGCCTTTGTTTGGTGTACACAAACTCATCCCGTGGGCGGGTCTGGTCGGTAGCGTCCTGGCGATGTTTATCATCAACCCTACGATCAGTTTGATTTCCTGGGCCGTTGTCTTTTTGGTGTATAGTATTTTGAGTAAACGAAAATTACAGACCCAGTTCGAGGATGTCCGTAGTGGTTTGTTTACCTCGTTTTCGGAATGGGCCGCCAAACACACTGCCGGCGACGCCCACAAACAACAAAGAGCCTGGAAGCCCAACCTGCTGGTACCGGTGACCGAAGTTTCCACCGTACAGGGTTCTTATTCTATCATCAAGAGTATCGCTCATCCGACCGGATCAGCCGTACTAATGGGGGTAGGCAAAGGACCACAGGTGGCCACGCTGGAAATGCGGCTGAAACTTATTTCGGAAGCGTTTAAAAAAGACAATCTCTATTCGTCGGTAGCCATTATGAAGACCGATCGCTTTGCGGAGGGTGTCAACTTTGGCAATCAGGCGCTCACCGGCGCCTTTTTCCGGCCCAATATTATTTTCCTCACCATGCTTGAGCAGGATAGCTCTGTCCAGGATTATCCGACTATCATCCGGGAAGCCAGGGACCTGGAACTTGGCATTTTGCTGTACATGCCCCATCCCAAGGCTTTGCTCGGCCAGCAGCAACATATCAACATTTGGGTCAGAAACAGAGGCCCGGCCTGGGACATCAACGACGGGGCCCACAATCCAAACCTCGCTTTACTG
>JBFIJS010000750.1:0-2555 GCA_041600595.1 Saprospiraceae bacterium
AAAACGACCGCGTCCTGCTCGACTCGCTGCTGCACCTTTAAATCCATCCAGTTTTTAACCTGGTACCCCGCAAATAAAACGGCCAGAATGCCGGTTATCAGTAATATTTTAAACACGTTGTTTTTTAGCATGAGAAACAATTTGGCAAGCATGATATACAGGGTGTAAATAAGCAGTCGGCAGTTTGAACACAGCGAAATCCAGACGTAGCTTCGGGAATGCAGTTTGGCAAAAATGCATAAATCAATGCTTTTTGCCTTTTCGAGTACCGATTATTTAACATCCCATATTTATCAAATGATAAATGGTGAATTGGTAACTTCGGTGCCATTGCCAAACCTGAGAGCACACCACCCAATTTTTTGAGGGACCTATGCGTAACTACAACATTTTTTCCGGAAAACTATTGGCTCCGGCAAGACAGGATCACGGGATAGCAGACCGGGAAAACACCTGAAAATTTAGTCTCTGGATACCTGCTCCCTAAAATTCGCTGAGTCAGGCCAATGGGGTGCTACTGCAAATTTTATCGATAACTTCTGTTTCAGTTCGAAAACCTGACAAAGCTAATTATTGCCGGCAAATTTTCCCGGAAATCAGCAATCAGTGGAGCAGGAATAGATTGCGGCCGGAGAAAAGTGATGGTATGGGGACATATAAATCCAAAAAATTTCCAATTAATTTGACAGAGAAGAATGGAAAAAATACGAGCTGATAAATCCAGCCGACCGGTTAATCTTCGTGGTCGATTCTGGCCTGAACCGGGTGGCGCAACCCCTTATGGTCAATCAAAATAGCTTTCACCGACCCGACTGACAAGGGTGATTCTATTAAAAGTGGCAGCTTGTTGGCATCGTCCGTCACCCAGACGTTTACCTGGGCACCATCCGGAAACAGGTCTCCTTCAATCACTTGCGGACTGAACTGCATGGTTTTGTACCTGCCTGCCCCTTTTATCTTTTTTTCCGGTTCACGCCCTTTGAAGGTCACACTGAGCGGCCATTTTTCTTTATCCGCAAAAATCTGAATGGGTATGGCATCTCCGGGTCTGCTCGCCGAAAAATCTATGTTACGGCAGTAATAGAGTATGGAGACCATATCGTGCATGCAGCCATCCAGGTCAAAATGCAAGCGTTCCCGAATATCGTCTTTTGCCTTGCCCCTTTCGTTATAAACCCGGTGACGGAACTGATCGAAAGTAAGGTCATCGTAAAGGCGATATTTGCCCTCACGAATACTTTTTATAGCCCGAACCGGCAGTAAAGACTCCTTCTGTACCCAGGTATCAAAATAATCCTCAACCTCAAAAAACCAGTTGTAAGAGTCATATGTCTTGCCGATGACCTGAAAATGATACTGGTCGTCTTCATCATTGACCCGAAAGTTTAGTTCTCCAGCAGGTACCCAGACAAAGTTCCAGTTGTAATAGATCTTGTAAGTCAGCGATTCACCGGCGACGAAAGAGGTATTGTCGGTTGTGCAAGGGGTCAGGTCTGTCCCCAACAGGTTGCCGGAAGAGGAATTTACCATAAAACCTGCCCAGCTGGCCGCATAAAGGAAAGTGCCGGCCACAAAGGAATTAAGCATTGTTTTTATTTTCATAACCAAGCGATTTCAGAATATTGGCCCGGGCAATAAAGACCAGGCCGAGTAACGCCGGCAGAGCTATGTTTATTACAAACAGGGTGAAAGTTGCAGCTAATATGGCAACTTGATCCCCACTGAAAAAGCCCCAGATGTACAACGCAATTTCCCCCCTTGCCAATAGTCCCATTACCGGCGGCAGGGGAATACTCGCCTGCACAAAAAAAATGGTCGCTACACCTGCCAACCCGAGGAAAAAAGGTACCGGAATTCCATAGAACTGCAACAAAAAATAATATTGCAAAGAGTAGGTCACATAACGGCAAAAAGCAAAACCGAATGCCGACCACAGTTCTCGTCCGGTATAGTTTTGCAAAACCAGCAAGTGTTTGAAAAATCGTTTTAAGTAGTGAATGCCAGGTATCCGCTTGACAATAGGTATCAGTAGATCGATATTAAAAAAACAAAAAAACATGACACCGATCAACATCCCCCCCATACTAACTACCAGTGGTAAAAAGGGGATTTCGGACGGAAGCAGGCGGTAAGCATAAAAGATCAGGCCCATCAGTCCGATCGACAACAACACCAGCAGCTGGGCCAGACTACCCACCAGGGTCGCAATGATGGCTTTCCAGTTGTGCTCAGGTGGCACAAACAAAATTCGCCCCCCGTATTCCCCGATCCGGTTGGGGGTAAAGATGGCAACGGTAATGCCCGACAGCACGGCTTTGAACAATTGAATTAACCCTAAATCAATAAATGCCTCCGTGAGTTTTTTCCATTTTAACGCTTCAAAGGCCACGTTTAAAGGTGCCATGAAAACGACGACCACCAGCCAGTAATAATTTGGACTGACAAAATGGAGCACCAGGCTGTTCCATAAAACAGCCGCATCCTTACGGGCGAAAACCTGCCGGTAAATTGCCCATGCCAGCAAGCCGGTGATGATAATTTTTATCAATAAATTT
>JBFIJS010000751.1:0-2545 GCA_041600595.1 Saprospiraceae bacterium
AAGCCAGAAAAGAGGCCGGAACTGCCTTTGGTGACGACACCGTTTTTTTGGAGAAATTTATAGAAAGGCCCAAACACATTGAAGTCCAGATTTTAGGGGACAACCACGGCAACATTGTCCATCTGTACGAACGGGATTGTTCCGTTCAAAGGCGTTTTCAAAAAGTAGTCGAAATAGCACCTTCCATCAATTTGCAGGAGAAGACCCGAGATAAACTTCACCAATACGCCCTGGACATAGCTCGCTCCGTCGGGTACAACAATGCCGGAACAGTGGAGTTTTTAGTGGACGAGGATGAGTCGGTATATTTCATCGAGGTCAATCCCCGTATCCAGGTTGAGCATACAGTGACGGAGGAAGTTACGGGTATAGATATCGTTCGGGCGCAAATTTTAATCGCTGCCGGGCACGCCCTCGACGGGGAGGATTTGTTGATAAAAGATCAAAACAGCATCGCCTGTCAGGGATTTGCTGTCCAGTGCAGAATTACCACCGAAAAGCCCACCGACAATTTCAAACCTGATTACGGGACAATCATTGCCTATCGCAGTCCGGCAGGCTTCGGGATCCGCCTGGATGGTGGCAATGGTTTTTCGGGAGCACAGATCACCCCCTATTTTGACAGCCTGTTGGTGAAAGTGACCGTTTGGGGAAACACTTTTAAAGGCGCCTGCGACCGGATGTTAAGATCTTTGCTGGAGTTCAGGATCAGAGGACTGGAAACCAATACTTTATTTTTGATCAACCTGGTACAAAATGAAGAGTTTCGGGAAGGAAAAGCGACGGTCAAATTTATTGAAAAGCATCCGGAGTTGCTGAAAATGCCGTTGCGTCGCGACCGGGGCACCAAAGTCCTTCGGTACATCGCAGAGGTCATGGTGAATGGTAATCCCGACATTCCCAATATTGAAAAGAACCATCGACTGAGGAGGCCGGTTGTCCCCGAACTGTTGAGTCACGAAAATGCCCCTCCCGAATTGAATGGATGCCTTCCCGGCACCAAGCAGTTGCTCGACAAGCTGGGCCCCGCCGGCCTGGCTCAATGGTTAAAAAAGCAAAAAGCCATACAATATACGGACACTACTTTCCGGGACGCCCATCAGTCTTTATTGGCTACCAGGGTCAGAACCTACGATATGGTCCATGTGGCAGAAGCTTACGCACTGGCCCACGGCCATCAATTGTTTAGCATGGAAGTTTGGGGTGGCGCTACCTTTGACGTAGCACTCCGCTTTTTGCGGGAATGCCCCTGGGAACGTTTGGAAAGACTGCGGGAGGCAATCCCCAATACGTTGTTGCAAATGCTGTTCCGGGGAACTAATGCCGTTGGCTACAAAGCCTATCCGGAGAATTTAATCAAAAAGTTCATTGTGCAGGCGGCGAAATCCGGCATCGATATATTCCGGATTTTTGACAGCCTCAACTATGTTCCTTCCATGCGGACCAGTATCCATACGGTCACACAGGAGACCGATTCAATCGCAGAGGCATGCATTTGTTACACCGGAGATATCCTCGACCCCTCGCGTCCCAAGTATAACCTGGACTACTACCTCGATCTGGCTAAAAGACTGGAAGACGAGGGGGCGCACATTCTGGCCATCAAGGATATGGCCGGTTTGCTGAAGCCGAAAGCTGCGGAAGTTCTGGTTAATGCTTTGAAAAAACACATAGACCTACCCATTCACCTGCATACCCACGATACGGCAGGCATTCAGTCTACCACCTATTTGAAAGCCATTGAAGCCGGTGTCGACGCACTGGATGTGGCTATATCCAGCATGTCCGGTCTGACGGCGCAGCCAAATTTCAACTCATTGGTTGCTTCATTGGAAGGACATAAAAGAGAGAATCCGATCAATTTGCCTTCGCTCAATACTTACTCTAATTATTGGGAAGCTGTGCGTGAAATGTACTACCCTTTTGAGAGCGAATTGCGGGCCGGCACCGCCGAAGTTTATCAGCACGAAATACCGGGAGGGCAATATACCAATCTCAAACCCCAAGCCCGCTCGCTGGGCCTGGAGACCAAATTTGATAAAATAAAGGAAAACTACCGCCATGCCAATTTCCTGTTGGGAGACATCGTCAAAGTGACTCCAAGTTCCAAAGTGGTGGGTGACCTGGCGATGTTTATGACCGCCAACGACCTAACACCCGAAGACATTCTGGAGAGAGGGGATCAGTACGCATTTCCGGAAAGCCTTAAGTCCTTGTTGCGGGGAGAACTGGGCAAAGTTGAAGGGGGATTTCCCAAAAGAATGATTGAAGTCGTGCTGAAAGGTGAGCAACCAATGCGTGGTGCCGCCAATGCCAACCTCAAACCAATCAATTTCAAAAAGGAATTTGAAAGCTTCCAGCAAAAATTTGGCAAAACGTTTACCGGGAAAGATTTTCTTTCTTACCAACTCTATCCGAAAGTGTTTGAGCAATATGCCGCACACATCCAAATGTACGGGCACGTCAGCAGGCTACCTACCCCCTTGTTTTTTTACGGGCTGTCTACCAACGAAGAAGCTTTGGTTGAAATTGACGAGGGTAAGAC
>JBFIJS010000752.1:0-2544 GCA_041600595.1 Saprospiraceae bacterium
CCATGTTATCGCCGTGAACAAAATTATTGCCGGCCAGGTCGATGGTTGCTTTTGCAGGAGGTACCACCTTATTGAAAGGAATGTTTTGAAAATAACCTTCTGTGCCGGGAGCTGGCTCCAAACCATACACTTCAAATAATCTGGCAATGTAATTCGCGGCTTTTTGCCCCCCTTCCGAGCCAGTGTAGCGCCCCTCCAAATGATCGGAAGCGAGATAGTACATGTGGGTTTCCATGGTTTCTTTTTGCAGATCGAATTCAGGCATGCCACCGGCATACTGTCCGAAAAGGAAGGAAACAGAGAGCATCATGGGCAACAATGAGAGAAAATATTTCATGTAGAACTGATATTTAAATTTTTTTTGGCCGGGTTAGTCTGCGCTGAAAAGTGAAGTAACCAATAGGATATTCGCTGCAAAGACCCCCGGTATAAAGCAAGCGTTGCTTTTTTTAGTGGGCAAATGTAAAACCAATCTGGCATCTTTTATCGCAGAAGGCCCGGACAAAAGTGGTCTGCGGGCTAAATGGCTAAAATTCTTCTGGTTTTGTCAGTCTTGCAGGTAAGCTTAAACGTCTGTTTTCCCCACATTTTTTGCGGTGAATACGGGCGACGTTAACTGGTGGCAGCTGTATGACCATTTGTACAAAAATTTCTTCCCTGAAAAAACAGCCGAATTCTGCCCGGAGGACGCACAAAAAACCTCAGCTTTTGATACCGCCTGACTTCGTACCAAACCCGGCATAAATACACTGTAGGGCATTATTTTGTGATAGTAATTGAAACAGTTGCAAGAGAAAAACGAATATTGTATCTGCTGAAACCAACGCTGCAAAAGTGACGGATAAGATACAGGGAAGCTAACTGAGATCGTTTGTAATGCCTCCGTTCATTTCCGGAACAAGTTGCGATTCAGTAATTAACTTTACATGACTTATTGAAAATATCCATTCAAGCAATTAAATATGGCACGGAATAAAAAGGAGAGAAAAGCCGCTACCCAGGCAAAAAACACCAAAACTCAACCCAAAAAAAGCACCCGGCAACACGTGCAGGAAGCTTTGCCCACCAGGGCTAAATTAATGATTGCGACTTTGCTGGCTTTGCTGGCGATGGGCATCTATGCTCCCAGTATCAACTATGATTTCGTGTACGACGACGATGCCGTCATCAAGGACAACAGATTTGTCAAACAAGGTTTTGCCGGGCTGGATGAGATTTGGACCACCAGCTACTTCGAGGGCTACGATGAGACCATGATCGCTCGTGCCTTCCGGCCAATTCCATTGACTACCCTGGCCACGGAGGTGCAGTTTTTTGGACTCAACACAAAGGTGCATCACGCAACCAATCTCTTATTTTACGGACTGACCGCATTTTTTCTCTTTTTATTTTTATCAAAACTGATGCGGAAATACCATCCATTGGTGCCGCTGCTCACCTGTCTGCTTTTCATCTGCCACCCCATCCACCTGGAGGTGGTGGCAAATATCAAAAGCCGGGATACGATGCTGGGCTTTTTAGGAGTTGTCCTGGCCGGTTGGTTTTTACTCAAACATTTGGACAACAGGAAAATATTACCGCTCGCGCTGGCTGTTCTGTTTTATTTCATGGGCTTGTTTTCAAAAGAAGAAGTGATTACCTCCCTGGCAGGGTTGCCACTGGCTCTTTACTTTTTCAGAAAATATTCTTTGAAAAAAACAACCCTCACCATGCTGCCATTTTTGGGGGCCGTCCTGATTTTTTTGGCTTACCGCTCCAATATTCTGGGCGGATTAAATGAAGGGGTACAATTAACGATCCTCGACAATTCACTTCTGGCGGCTAATGGGTTTGCCGAACGCTCGGCTTCTAATGTTTTGGTCCTGGGGCATTACCTCCTGAAAACGGTATTTCCCCACCCGTTGATCAGCGACTATTCCTATTCCACACTTCCGATTGTTACGTGGGGCGATTGGCGGGTTTATGTGTCCTTGCTGGCTAATTTGGGGCTTCTGGCTTTAGGTCTTTTTGGCTTGTTCAAAAGAAAAGTATATGGTTTTGGAGCACTCTGGTATTTTGTTTCTGTCTCTATTTTCACCAGCATCGTGGTGACGAATGTAAGTGCTTACAACGATCGCTTTTTGTATGTTCCGGTTTTAGGCATTTGTTTTCTGATTGCTTATGCAGCTTCCCTACTGTTGAAAGGAGGTAATAAATTTCAAAAAGAGGAGACAATGGCGACATTTTTCAAAAACAACTTTATTCCCGTGTCCCTGGCAGTTTTACTGGTTGCGGTGAGTTTAGTAAAAATTGAAAGCCATTTACCGAGATGGAAAGACCGGTATGCTTTATTTACCTACGACGTGGAAATGGCACCGCAAAATGCCCGTGCGAGGAAAAACCACGGAGGCTCTTTTGCCCGGTTGGCCGTGGAAAATCAGACAACGGATCCCGCTCTGGCCAGGCAGTATGCCAAAACAGCTATTGAACAACTGGAATATGCTCTGCAAATTTATCCAAGGATACCTACCGGTCATATTCACAAAGGGAACATGCACATTATTC
>JBFIJS010000753.1:0-2540 GCA_041600595.1 Saprospiraceae bacterium
AAATTTAAATTACACAGTATTAACCGTACTCAAACTGAAAACTGAAAACTGCCGAAAAGAACAAAACTCTGCCCTTCCTTTCGCGTAAAAAAACTAATTGGAGCCACTCCTGAGCGATCATCTCCTTTTCTAAAAAATACCGGGCTAAGGCCGGAATCAGTTAAAAAATCCATATTCTATGCAAAATTTAACCGAACATTCATAAATTACGATGTTTTACGATTTGAAACGAATTTCCCGGAGTACCGAAAAAAGAACACGCCGAAGCCAGCCACTGCCACGTAACTACACTTTTTTCAAACTATATATACAAGCGGATATTACGGAAACAATTCGAACATCAGGCTAAACCTTTAAACCTCAAAAGCCGACGAAACCTCTGATGGTCTTACCGATCATCAGCTACCGCAGCGTCCATCCTGCATACTTGTCAGACCCTGCGTGATCGTGCTTTTTTCACTCATTAATCATAAAAATTCTGGTTATGAAACAAACGACTTTTACTCTTTTTGCCTTTGTCTTATGCGCCCTGGCGACCCTTAGTTCGCAGGCCCAGCAAAAGATCCTTTATCCGGGTCAGCGCAATGCCGCACCCGCCAATTTGGAACTCAGGACGGGCCTTGAGGCTCCTACCCCAGCCTTCAAAAGCCCTACGGCTATTATGGTTCCCCAGGCATCTTCCATCAGGACCAGGACGGAAACAGAGGTAACCATTGGTACTTCCAGGTACGATTTGCAAACCAACTCGTCCATTTGCAACCGCTTTACCCAAAATCCCGACGGTGGCTTTCACGGGGTTTGGACCCAAGGCTTCCTGGAAACTGCTTATTCCGACCGGGGGACCGGCTACAACACCAACGCAAGTGGTGGCTGGGGAAATATCCCGACTGCCCGGCTCGAATCGAGTGCCAGAACTGGCTGGCCCAATCACGTTCTGACCGCCGACGGAACCGAATTTATCGTAAACCATGTCTTTGACGCCGGTGCCTACCGCTTGCATTATTTACGGAGAGAAGCGGGCCAGACCGCCTGGACAGAAGGTGATCTGCCGACTAATACGCCATTCGGGTCGCTATGGCCCAGGGCCGTCGCCGGTGGCTCCGATGGTAACTCCATCCACGTCATTTCTGTTACCACTTCGATTGCTTTGGGGGGAATTCCCTACGAAGGCGTTGACCTGCATATCATTTATCACCGCTCGACTGATGCCGGCGCAACCTGGGACATCGTTGATGGCATTATCCCCGGACTGGACAGCACGCTGATGGCGGAGTTGGCCCGATCCGACTCTTACGCCATCGATGCCAGAGAGGACATCGTGGCGGTCGGCCTTTTTGGCCTCAATAATGACGTCAAAGTGTTTAAATCAACCAATAATGGCGTTAACTGGACCGATTGGCGAATCAATGATTTCCCACTGGATAAGTATGTGTTTGACACTGGTTACTCCCTCAGCGACTTGCCACCTTATGATCCCGACACCACACCTAACCCGGGTGACATCTATACCTCCGATGCCTCCGGTGCAGTATTAATTGACAATAACGGCATGGTACACGCCTGGTATGGGGAAATGTTTATTACTGACTCCCTTGCCGGAGATGGCTGGTTTTTTTACCCGTGTACCAGTGGCATTGCTTATTGGAACGAGAGCCACGGTGAAGATTCCGTCAGGACAATCACCTCGGTACTTGACCTCAACGGCAACGGCACCCTGGATATTGATTGCCAAACCTTTGCTTTCGGAAGGTATGGTCTTGCCGGCCTGAATTCCTTTCCGAGTGCAGCTATTGATGCCGATAACAATATTTACCTGAGTTACCAAATGGTCATGGAAGGGGAAGAATTCCTCAGCGTACTGGATCCACAGCAACACACCCATGTCTGGTTGATGGCTTCGCTGGATGGTGGGGAAACCTGGAATGACCCTTATGATATCGTAAATCCCGATATTCTGACTGATCCGGATGCCGTCTTTTTTACGGAAGCAGTTTATGGTCATTTGGCCAAACGGGTTGATGAGAATGTCCACCTGATTTATCAGGCTGATTTCCGGCCCGGTCTGAGTGTCATCGGCGACATGGATCCCACGGAAGACAACTTTATCAATTATGTTGTCGTGAGTGTCGAAGAGCTGGGGGTTACCGTTTCTACAGAAGAACCACTGGCCAATAAACCGGTCCAGTTATCGGTTATGCCAAATCCCGCTCGGGAATCCGTCCGCCTTTTATACGATCTACCGGAAAGTCAGGAGACAACCGTTACCATTCTTGACCTGGTCGGGAAACAGGTGCTGGTAGAAAATAACGTCACGGGCTTCAAAGGTTTGAACAGCGCGGTTGTTCACCTGAGAGACCTCAACAGCGGTGTTTATTTTCTGCAGTTAAGCGCTGGCCAGTATCAGGTTACCCAAAAGCTGATCGTTCAATAAAACGACCGTTTTTGCTGGTATTTTTAGAAAATATTATAAAAAAAATCCCGCTGGAGATTTCCAGCGGGATTTTTTTTTGACTCATGTTGCGCAAGAAATGCGGAGCAGC
>JBFIJS010000754.1:0-2513 GCA_041600595.1 Saprospiraceae bacterium
AAGAGTCTGCTTCCACCGATTACTACACCCAGGGACTCGAACAGTACGACCATGCCAACTGGACTGCAGCCGCGCAATCGTTTGAGCAAGCCCTGATTTATCAGCCACAACACCCCCCTGTTTGGTACAACCTCGCTTTGACTTATTTTCAACTGAATGACTTTCTGGAAGCAGAGCGTCATCTGGAAAAACTCCTCGCTATCGATCCTTTTTTTGAAAATGCACATCAATTATATGGTATGATACTCTACCGCCGCGGCGAATACGCCCGGGCGATCAAGGCCTTCAATTATGCCATTGCCGTTCACCCGACCAGGGAACTGCGCCTGGCAAGGGCGGTCAGCTACATGGCCACGGTAATGCCCAAGTATGCATTACCCGATTTTGACGAGATCCTCCACGACGATCCGGGCCACCCGGGTGCCTGCCTCGGTAAGAGCGCAGCTTTAATCGAGCTGGAACAATATGACTATGCCCTGCGCTTTCTCAACCGCATTCTGGATAATGATCCGGACCACATGGCGGCGCTGGTCAACCGGGCATTGTGTTATTTCCATCTGGGACTGGACGCTCAATCGTCAGATGATTTTGCCCAGGCTGTTTCTCTGGGGCCCACCGTACCGACCCTGCTTGCCAAAGCAAAATGTCACCTCTTGAAAAATCAATTCATGGAAGCCAGAGCCGATATAAGGTCGGCTATCCGCCTCGCCCCCAACACCCCTGGCATTTATTTCCTTTTGGGAGAAATGGAAATGCAACAGGAAAAATATGACGCAGCCATCGAAAGTTTTGAAATTTCCCTCAGCCTGGACCACCGGTGCTACGATTGCCACTTACTCAAAAGCGAAGCACTCGCCCGCCGGTCCGACTACGATCAGGCTGTCGCCGAAATTTACAAGGTACTAGACCTGGAGCCTGAGCACGAAAAAGCGAAAGAAATGCTGCGGTGGGTATATGCCAAAATGGACAAAGAAAGAGGGGAAACTGCTGCGGGAAACAGGACGGAATGAACCCGACAGATTAAAAATTATTAGAATTTAAAAATTATTTGTATCAGTATTAATCAAATTGATAAAGTTTTGATATTGAGCTTTTGATTATTAATGATAAAAATTATATTTGCCGATCCTTCCACGGAACACTTACCCTTGAACATTTAAGGACTTAGTTTACTGATACTAGATTTTTTTTGACAACTGACTTACTGATATTACGAATGCTGCATAATCAAGCCTTTCGTTCAAACACTTTCCAAACCCTTTTGCTGCACCTAAACATTCGTGCTTGTTGGTCAAGACAATGATTAATTTACGGCAGAAAATTCGTTTGGAAAAGTAGCACAACGACCATGCAGATCATTCGCCCCACCAATTATTCGGGGTCCTTTTAAAAAGTGATTGCACACCTGCAATCACTTTTTTTGTTTTAGAAATGCCGAAACAATTTTGAACTTTGTTCCTTTGCAGGCACATTCCCCAAAAACTCCTTTTTCAAACCAAAGATTTGGAATAAATCATCGGCCGGAAAGGGCAGGACTTTTACCATTGGTAAAATGCATCCATCCCTTTTGCCTGGTTTCATCATCATTCAGCTACAAATCATAATATCTTGAAGCATTCCGTCAAAGTTGCCATCATCATCATAAGTGTTCTCATCATTGATCAGGCCCTCAAAATTTGGATCAAAACCAACATGCACCTCAACGAAGATTCTTTTGAAGACTGGGATTGGTGGACAGCCTCCTGGGCCAGAATCCATTTTGTGGAAAATGAAGGAATGGCTTTTGGCATTGAGCTCCCCGGCAATTATGGCAAACTGGCTCTGAGTCTTTTCCGCATTGCAGCCGTTGGTTTTCTTTTCTATTACCTGAAGTTGCTGATCCGGGCCAGGGTATCTTTCGGATTGGTTGCCTGCTTTGGCCTGATCCTCGCCGGCGCCCTCGGCAACATTCTCGACAGTGCTTTTTATGGATTAATATTTTCCGACTCACCTTACCACTCGCGGGAAGTCGCTACCCTGTTCCCTCCCGACGGTGGGTACGAAGGTTTTCTGCACGGAAAAGTGGTTGACATGTTCTATTTCCCCATGTTTTCGGGCACATTTCCCGAGTGGTTACCCATTTGGGGAGGAGAAGATTTTCTGTTTTTCCGGCCCGTTTTCAATGTAGCTGATGCTGCCATCACTGTGGGAGTCGTTAGCCTGCTGCTTTTCCAACGCGATTTTTTCTCCGGCCCGGAAGAAGGAGAGGAAGAGGAAAAGGCTATCGAAAGCACTGCGCCCACAGCTGAATTTAACCCGGGATCAGACGCCGGTCAAACGGAAGATATTGGCTTTGAGGAAGAGCAAAACGGCAAAAAAGACCTGCCTTCATAAACTGCCCGGCCGGAAAAACAAGACGGGAAAAGCCGTACCCTGCCCGAAGTGATCCTGCCCTTTAGGCAACTCTAAAAAAGCATCCGCCCGGACCAGGTTGGCCAGGTCGCCCGATCCTTTCCCGACGACGGGCCGGGCCG